>NZ_JARRQY010000038.1:0-30282 GCF_037381185.1 Acidihalobacter sp. | reverse complement strand
TTCGCTGCACTCACCCCAACCTACCGAAGCCGTGTTTTGACGTTGAGTCCCCCCCTGATCGCTTGCCTCGCGAACGTGCGCCTGGGCGGAGATGGCCGGCAGGACGCCGGCCAAGCAGCCCTTCGCCCGGACGACGAATGGCTGCGGGCCCTGTTCAGGCGTGCGTTCGCGAGGTTCCCCGTCAGGGCCAAGCACAGCACTCTGCACCTGTGCCATTCGCGACTGCAGTGGGCTGGTGTGCGTTCAGGGCAAGGCGCGGTGCGAAGGCAATGGCCCGAGCCCTTGGCAAGCGCCGCAACGCCGCCATGGGCGCACACCAGTCCACCCGAAGGGCGACTCCAGGCTGTCCCGCCTCGGTGTTGCGCCGCTGGTGAAGGCAATGAGCCTTCCCTGCGCGACGCGCCTTGTGGCAAAACAGCCTGGAGGCGCTGCAGCCGTGAATGGCACAGGCGCAGAGTGCTTTGGGGGCGCGTTTCTTTTGCCTCTTTCTTTGCGCGGTCAAAGAAAGAGGCTCGGGCGCGTCACCAGTTCAGAGCGAATCCCCATACCCCAAATCGCGCCCGAAATCCGCCACCAAAGCCAGCAAACACGCCGCTGTTAACCACACGAGATCAAAACCACAAACGCTGATGTGCGCCCCAAGACGGAAACGAATGAACCTAAAGCGCGGCAAACGTATCCCGGGCCCGCTGCAAGGCTCTCTCGGCATCGCAATCCAGCACGCAGAAATGCCCCATCTTGCGCCCCGGCCGCGGCTCGCGCTTGCCATACAGATGCAACTGGGCAGCCTCCGCGGCGAATATCCGATCCCAATGAGGCTCCCGCTCGGCCCAGAGATCGCCGAGCAGATTCATCATGACCACCGGGCTAAGCAGACGGACATCCCCCAGCGGCAGACCGCACAAGGCCCGCAGCTGCTGTTCGAACTGCGAAGTGGCGCAAGCATCGATCGTGTAGTGGCCGCTGTTGTGCGGACGCGGTGCCATTTCGTTGACCAGCAGCTCGCCACCGGGCGTAAGGAAGAATTCGACCGCCATGACGCCACGGTAATCCAGGCGTTCGGCCAGACTCAAGGCCATCGCCCGGGCCTGTGCGGCGGTGCGTTCCGACACTCTGGCAGGCACGATGGACACGTCCAGAATACCGGCCCGGTGTTCGTTCTCGGCCAGAGGAAAACAGAGCGCTTCGCCCTGCGCGCCGCGCGCCAGCACCACCGACACCTCTCGTTCCAGTTCCACGCGCCGCTCCAGCACGCAGGGCACCTCGCCCAGCGTGGCGAACGCCGGCGCGAGTTCTTCGGCCGCGCCGATGCGCACTTGGCCTTTGCCGTCATAGCCCAGCGCCGCGCGCTTGAGTATCGCCGGCACGCCGACCTCGGCCATAGCGGCATCGAGATCGTCGGTGGAACGCACCACCGCGAACGGCGCGGTCGGCAGACCGGCCTCGCGGATGAAAGTCTTCTCGCGGATGCGGTCCTGCGCCGTACGCACGGCTTCAGCCGCGGGAAACACCGGCACGGCCTCGGCCAGGCGCTCCAGCGTATCGGCCGGAATGTTCTCGAACTCGGTGGTGATCGCCGCGCAATCCTGCGCCATGCGCTCGAGCGCCCAGGGGTCGTTGTAGAATGCGTGCAGATGCTCGTCCGCAACGCGTCCGGCCGGACTGTCCGGGTCGGGATCGAGCACCACCACGCGGTAGCCGAGATCATGTGCGGCAAGGATGAATAGACGCCCAAGCTGCCCCCCGCCGAGCATGCCAAGAGTCGCGCCGGGCAGGATCATGACGAGGCCGGTGGCAGACTCATGGCCTCAACCGCTTCGCGCTGTGTGGCGCGGAACGCTTCGAGACGTTCCGTCAACGCCGCATCGCCGGTGGCCAGCATCGCCACGGCAAACAGCGCGGCGTTGACCGCGCCTGCCTCGCCGATGGCGAAAGTCGCCACCGGCACGCCCTTGGGCATCTGTACGATGGACAGCAGCGAATCCTGTCCTTTCAGGTAACGCGAAGGTACCGGCACGCCGAGGACCGGAAGCGTGGTCTTGGCCGCAAGCATGCCGGGAAGATGAGCTGCCCCTCCAGCGCCGGCAATGATGGCCCGCAGACCACGTTCGGCGGCCTCCTCGGCATAACGGTAGAGCAGATCCGGCGTCCGGTGCGCCGAGACCACGCGCGCCTCGTGCGCCACGCCGAAATCCTGTAGCCGTTCGACCGCAAGCGACATCACGGGCCAGTCGCTATCCGAGCCCATCACCACGCCGACCAGGGGTTGCTGCGTCATCGTCTCAAAGATCCTTCAGAGGTACCTGCGGGAACGCGAACGATTCGTACACCAGCTGATCCGCCGCGAACCAGGCGTATTCCATGTTGCGGAACTTGAGCCACTCGCTGTAGACCTTGCGCCAGGTCGAATTGCTCTTGTTGAGTCCGTCGTAGATTTCGAACGCCGCCTTCTGCGCCGCTTTCAGAATGTCCTCGGAGAAGCGCTCGAGCTTGACGCCCTTGGACAGCAGGCTCTTGAGCGCAACCGGATTCTTGGCATCGTACTTGGCCACCATATTCCAGTTCGCCGCGGTGCAGGCTATGCGCAGCGCCTCCTGGTACAGCTTGGGCAGCTTCTCCCACTGCTTGCTGTTGATGTATACCGACAACTGCGCGTTCGGTTCCCACCAGGACGGCGCATAGTAGTACTTGGCCACCTGATAGAAACCGAGCTTTTCGTCGTCGTAGGGGCCGACGAACTCGGTGGCGTCGATGACGCCGCGTTCCAGAGCGGGATAGATTTGCGAGCCGGCCAGGGTCTGGACGTTGACGCCCAGCTTGGCCATCACTTTGCCGCCGAAGCCGGGGATACGCATCTTCAGGCCCTGCAGCGACTTCAGATCGGGCACCGGGTGACGGAACCAGCCGCCCATCTGCACACCGGTGTTGCCGGCCGGCAGCGAACGGATGCCGAACTCGCTGAACACTTCCTTGTTGAGCAATTCGTTGCCGCCGCCCTGCATTTGCCAGGCGTACTGCTGGCGGGTGGTCAGACCGAATGGCAGCGTGCAGTCGAAGGCCAACGCGGGAGACTTGCCGATGTAGTAGTACGATGCCGTATGGCCCATTTCCACGGTGCCCTGAGACACGGCATCGAGCACCTGCAGTCCACCGACCAGTTCACCTGCCGCGTAAGTGTGGATCTGAAAGCGCCCGCCGGTCAATTCGGAAATGTATTTGGCGACATCCTGGGCGCCACCGTAAATCGTATCCAGGCTGTTCGGCCAACTCGTGACCATGCGCCAACGCAACTGCGGCAGTTCGGCCGCACCCGCCAGCGGCGCCATCGCGACGCCGGCTCCCGCGACAGCACCGGCACCGGCGCCCTTCAGAAAGTCTCTGCGCTTCATGTTCTGCTCCTGAGTTATTAATTATAGGGACTGCGTCGGCCCGTCCCAGCGCGAGCTTACCACGGAGGGAAAGCCCCCGTTTACCCCGCCCACGCACAGGCCTAACTACGCATCTCGGCCCGATGGTTCTACAATCGCCGACGACATCGCACACAACGACCGACATCGCCGGCACACGCCGGGGATCCACCGAGAGCCTCCATGTCCGACATTCTTTTCCAAGCCGAACTGAAAACCCTGCCCCTGATTCACCGCGGCAAGGTCCGCGATATCTTCGCCGTCGACGACGAACACATGCTGATCGTCACCACTGATCGACTATCGGCCTTCGACGTCGTGCTGCCAACGCCGATTCCCGGCAAGGGACGCGTACTGACGCAGGTATCGAATTTCTGGTTCGAGCGCCTCGCCCACATCGTGCCCAACCAGTTGAGTACGCTGCGACTGGAGGACGTCGTGCCCGACCCGGCGGAACGCGCACCGCTGGAAGGGCGTTCGATCGTCGTACGCCGCCTGCAGGCCCTGCCGGTCGAGGCCATCGTGCGCGGCTACCTGATCGGCTCCGGCTGGAAGGACTACCAGCGCGAAGGGCGCGTATGCGGCATCGCGCTGCCGCCCGAACTCGAGCTCGCGGGACAGCTGCCCGAACCGCTGTTCACGCCCTCGAGCAAAGCCGCCGTCGGCGAGCACGACGAGAACATCGACTTCGATCAGGTTGCGACGCTGGTCGGGCCTGATCATGCCGATCGCATGCGCGAGGTCAGCCTGGCGCTGTATCGCGAGGCCGCGGAGTACGCGCGCGCGCGCGGCATCATCATCGCCGACACCAAGTTCGAATTCGGCCTCGACCCCGAATCCGGCGAACTCACGCTGATCGACGAGGCGTTGACGCCGGACTCGTCGCGTTTCTGGCCGGCCGAGAGCTACCGCCCCGGTATCAGCCCCCCATCGTTCGACAAACAGTTCGTGCGCGACTATCTGGAAACACTGGATTGGGACAAGACCGCACCGGGCCCGGAACTGCCGGCGGAGATCGCGGAACAGACCGCTGCCCGCTATCGCGAAGCCCTGAAACGCCTGACCGGCTGAGCGAAACGAACGTCTACGCACACCCACGTCAGTTGCTGCATAAAACTTGTGCCGAAATCTGCCGACTCTCCAGAGCCTGCGGGTTCACCAAAGCTCCAAGAAACGGCAGCTGAACACACTGGAAGCGGTTTCGTGCTCGCTTCCGGACAGTGTAGACGCCCGCATAGACGCGCCCCACAACGCTGCATCTCCCAGCCAAAAGAAAAGGGGCGGTTACCCGCCCCTCTTCCCTCCTCCTGCCGTCGTCGGTCAGTTGACTTTGGGCGCGAGCTCGCCGCTGGCGTAGCGTGCGGTCATCGCCTCAAGCGACAGTGATTTGATTTTAGACGCTTTGCCGGCCGAACCAAAGGCCTCGAACCGCGCCTGGCAGATATCCTTCATGGCCTTGGTCGAAGCCGCGAGCCACTTGCGCGGATCGAAGTTCGAGGGATTCTCGGCCAGGAACTTGCGCACCGCACCGGTGCTGGCCATGCGCAGGTCCGTATCGATGTTCACCTTGCGCACGCCGTGCTTGATGCCTTCGACGATTTCCTCGACCGGCACGCCGTAGGTCTGCCCCATGTCGCCGCCGTAGTTGTTGATGATCTCCAGCCAGTCCTGCGGCACCGAGGAAGAACCGTGCATCACCAGGTGGGTGTCCGGGATACGCGCGTGGATTTCCTTGACGCGCTGGATGGCCAGGATGTCGCCGGTCGGCGGACGGGTGAACTTGTAGGCGCCGTGGCTGGTGCCGATGGCGATGGCCAACGCGTCCACGCCGGTCTTCTTGACGAAGTCGGCCGCCTCCTCCGGATCGGTCAGCAACTGGCTGTGATCCAGCACGCCCTCGGCGCCGCTGCCGTCCTCTTCGCCGGCCATGCCGGTTTCCAGCGAACCCAGGCAACCCAGCTCGCCTTCGACGGACACGCCCAGCGCGTGCGACATCTCGACGACCTTGGCGGTCACCTCGACGTTGTATTCATAGGTCGACGGAGTCTTCATGTCAGGCATCAGCGAACCGTCCATCATCACCGAAGTGAAGCCGGACTGGATCGAACGGAAACACACCGCCGGCTCGGCGCCGTGATCCTGGTGCAGCACGATCGGGATATCCGGATACTGCTCCGCGGCAGCAACGATGAGATGGCGCAAAAAGGGCTCGCCGGCATATTTGCGGGCACCGGCCGACGCCTGAATGATCACCGGGCTGTCGACCGCGGTCGCCGCTTCCATGATCGCATGCACCTGCTCCATGTTGTTGGCGTTGAAAGCCGGCATGCCGTAGCTGTGCTCGGCCGCGTGGTCCAGAAGCTGTCGCAGGGAAATGAGGGCCATAGTGACCTCCTAGTTGGTAGTAGACAGAAACTTAAACCGATGGAAACAGGTTGCCCGCCGTCATTGCAGCAGGTAACGGGGCCGCGGCCGACATCAAACGCCTCACGCGATGTCCGCGGGCGTCGGGTCGCCGACTCGAAGAATTTTCATGGCATTGGTACCGCCGTGCTCCCCCATCATGTCCCCTTTGGTGGAAATCACGAGATCGCCCTCGCTGACGGCGCCCTGATCGAGGAGCAGCTTCAAGGCCTGTCGATTGGCCTCGGCGTGACTCGTCTGTATGGTTTCGAAAGCCATGGGGTACACCCCACGGTACAGCGCAACTTTTCTACCCGTCCGTTCGTGGCGCGTCAAGGCGTATATGGGAATGCCGGAGCTGATGCGCGACATCCACAGCGTGGTCGAGCCCGATTCGGTCATGGCCGCGATGGCGCGTACATTGAGGTGGTTGGCGGTATACATGGTCGCCATGGCGATGGCCTCGTCGACGTATTCGAAGCGCAGTTCCATGCGGTGATGCGACTCGCGCGCCGAACGCCGCTGCTCCGCCGACTCGCAGATAAGCCCCATGGACTTGATCGCCTTGGCCGGATAGCGTCCCGCCGCGGTTTCGCCCGACAGCATGACGGCATCAGTGCCGTCGAGCACCGCATTGGCCACGTCGAATACTTCCGCGCGGGTCGGGATCGGATTGGCGATCATCGACTCCATCATCTGCGTCGCGGTAATCACCACGCGATTCATGCTACGCGCCTTCTGAATCAAATCCTTCTGCACGCCGGGCAGGTCGGCATCTCCGATTTCCACGCCCAGATCGCCGCGCGCGATCATGATCACTTCCGAGGCGAGGATGATCTCGTCGATCACGTCCAGCGCCTCGGCCCGCTCGATCTTGGCCACCAGCCCCGCGTCGCCACCTGCCTCCTTCAGCAAGCGGCGGGTTTCGTGCATGTCTTCGGCGCTGCGTGGAAACGACACGGCGAGGTAGTCGACGCCGATTTCGGCGGCGGTGCGAATGTCCTCGCGATCCTTGTCGGTCAGAGCACTGGCGGACAGTCCGCCGCCCTGGCGATTGATACCCTTGTTGTTGGACAGATCGCCACCGACTACCACCTGGGTGTGGATCTGCGCGCCTTCGACACGTTCGACCTCAAGCACCACGCGTCCGTCGTCAAGCAGCAGCACATCGCCGGATTTCACGTCGTCCGGCAGACTTTTGTAGGTCAGGCCAACGCGCGTCACGTCGCCGGCATCGCGATCCAATTCGGCATCCAGAATGAACGACGCCCCTTCCTCCAGCCAGACCTTACCTTCGACGAACCGATCAATGCGGATCTTGGGGCCCTGCAGATCACCCAGTACGCCTATGGTACGGCCCTGGCGCGCAGCCTCCTCGCGAATCAGTTGCGCACGGGTACGGTGATCCTCTGCACTGCCATGGGAAAAGTTGAGTCGCACCACATCGACACCGGCACGCACGATAGCCTCGATCATGCCCGGCTTGTCGGTGGCCGGGCCCAGTGTCGCCACAATCTTGGTACGTCGCATAACTCGATCTACTCCTGAATAACCGTGCGGTCGGCGGCCCATCCGCCGACCGTTGCAGGCGCTCACCAGGCTAACCCAGGCGTATTGCCGGTATGACCGGAGCCGTCCTGCACCGCGCAGACTTCAGCCGCGCGAGCGTTCCTCAAGCACGGCTACCGCGGGCAGGGTCTTGCCTTCCAGGAATTCAAGGAACGCGCCGCCACCCGTCGAGATATAGGACACGCGGTCCGCGATGCCGTACTTGTCCACTGCAGCCAAGGTATCGCCGCCGCCGGCGATGGAGAATGCCTGCGACTCGGCGATGGCGAGCGCCAGCGCCTTGGTACCCTCGCCGAACTGGTCGAACTCGAACACGCCGACCGGACCGTTCCAGACGATGGTGCCGGCGCTCTTGAGAATCTCCGCAAATTGCGCGGAGGTCTGCGGACCGACGTCGAAGATCATGTCGTCGTCGGTCACCTCGGCGACCGGCTTGAGTTCGGCCGCAGCGGATTCGGAAAACTCCTTGCCGCAAACCACGTCGACCGGCACCGGGATATCGGCGCCGCGTGCGTGCGCTTCGGCCGACAGCTGCTTGCAGGTATCGATCAGGTCCGACTCGCACAGCGACTTGCCGACCTTGTGGCCGGCCGCGGCGATGAAGGTGTTGGCGATGCCCCCACCCACGATCAACTGATCGACCACCTTGGACAGCGATTCCAGTACGGTGAGCTTGGTCGAGACCTTGGAACCGCCGACGATAGCCACCATCGGCCGCGCAGGATTGTCCATGGCCTTGCCCAGCGCCTCCAACTCGCGCGCGAGCAGCGGGCCGGCGCAGGCCACGGGGGCGAACTTGGCCACGCCATGGGTCGAGGCCTGGGCGCGGTGGGCGGTGCCGAAGGCGTCCATCACGAACACGTCGCACAGCGCAGCATAGCGCTTGGCCAACCCTTCCTCGTCCTTCTTCTCGCCCTTGTTGAAGCGCACGTTCTCCAGCACCACCACGTCGCCGTCGGCCAGTTCGACGCCGTCGAGATAGTCCTTGACCACCTTGACCTCGCGCCCGAGCAGACCGCCGAGGTGCGCCGCGACCGGCGCCAGCGAGGCGGCCTCGTCGTAAACGCCTTCCTCAGGACGGCCGAGGTGGGACATGAGCATGACCTTCGCGCCCGCTTTCAGCGCGGCTTCGACGGTCGGCATGGAAGCGCGGATGCGCTGATCGGAAGTGACCTTGCCGTCCTTGAGCGGCACGTTGAGATCGGCACGGATCAAAATGCGCTTGCCGGCGAGATCGAGGTCGGTCATTTTGAGGAAAGGCATGCCTGGCACTCCTGAAGATGAAAGATTTTGGGTAACCGCCGGTTACCGAAAATCTCTCCGCGCTCCGCGTAAAGCCTAAGCGGGGCGGGCATGTGCCCGCCCCGCCGACCGGGAGTCGGCTTAGTTGCTGGCCACGTGATCCACGAAACGCAGCATGTTGCAGGTGTAGCCGTACTCGTTGTCGTACCAGGACACCACCTTGACGAAGGTGCCGTCCAGCGCGATGCCCGCCTTGGCATCGAAGGTCGACGGCGCGGGGCAGCCGCGGAAGTCGGTGGAAACCACGGACTCCTCGGTGTAGCCGAGCACGCCCTTGAGCTCGCCGTCGGCGGCGGCTTTCATGGCCGTGCAGATCGCCTCATAGGACGCCTCGGCGTTCAGCTCGACGGTGAGGTCGACCACCGACACGTCGGAGGTCGGCACGCGCATGGACATGCCGGTGAGCTTGCCGTTGAGCTCGGGCAGCACCTTGCCGACCGCCTTGGCCGCACCGGTGGAGGACGGGATGATGTTCTCCAGGATGCCGCGGCCGCCGCGCCAGTCCTTGTGCGAAGGGCCGTCGACGGTCTTCTGCGTGGCGGTGGCGGCGTGCACCGTGGTCATCAGGCCGCGCTTGATGCCGAACTTGTCGTGCAGCACCTTGGCCACCGGCGCCAGGCAGTTGGTGGTGCAGGAAGCGGCCGAAACGATCTTCTGGCCGGCGTAGGTGGCATGGTTGACGCCATACACGAACATCGGCGTGGCGTCCTTGGACGGCGCGCTCTGCACCACCTTCTTGGCGCCTGCGTCGAGATGCTTCTGGCAGGTTTCCTCGGTGAGGAAGAAACCGGTGCTCTCGATCACCACGTCGACGTCGACCTCGCCCCACTTGAGGTTGGCGGGATCGCGCTCGGCGGTCAGGCGGATGGTCTTGCCGTTGACGACGAGGTTGTTGCCATCGACGGACACATCGCCCTTGAAGCGCCCGTGTACCGAATCGTACTTCAGCATGTACGCGAGATAGTCGGCGTCGAGCAGGTCGTTGATCGCGACCACTTCCAGAGCGTCGAACTCGCTTTCCTGGGCGATGGCGCGGAAAGCCATACGGCCGATACGGCCGAACCCATTGATACCCACCTTGATAGTCATGCCACACTCCTACTGATTGAAAAGTGCTGGGCGGTGCGCCGCCGGCGCACCGCCGGAAAGGGCTCAGAGCACGGACTTAACCGCCTCCACGACATGCTCGACGGTGAAGCCGAAGTACTTGAGCAGCTCGCCGCCGGGCGCCGACTCGCCGAAGCGGTCCAGCCCGACCACGACGCCTTCCAGGCCCACGTACTTGCGCCAACCGTCGGTCACGCCGGCCTCGACGGCCACGCGCACGCGCACCGCCTTGGGCAGCACGGATTCCTTGTAGGCTTCGTCCTGCGCGTCGAAGGCGTCGGTCGACGGCATCGACACCACGCGGATCTTCTTGCCGCTCAGCGCTTCGGCCGCGTCCATCGCCAGACCAACTTCCGAACCGGTGGCGATGATGATGGCGTCCGGCGCACCGTCGCAGTCCTTGAGCACGTAGCCGCCCTTGGCCACCGCGGCAAGCTGCTCGTCGCTGCGCACCTGGTGAGGCAGGTTCTGGCGCGACAGGACCAGGGAAGTCGGGCCGTCCATGCGCTTGATCGCCAGCTTCCAGGCGATTGCGGTTTCGACCGCGTCGCAGGGACGCCACACGCTCATGTTGGGCATGAGGCGCAACGTCGCGGTCTGCTCCACCGGCTGGTGGGTCGGGCCGTCTTCGCCGAGACCGATGGAGTCGTGGGTGAACACCTCGATGTTGCGCACCTTCATCAGCGCGGCCATGCGCAGCGCGTTGCGCGCATACTCGGAGAACATCAGGAAGGTCGCGCCGTAGGGCACGAAACCGCCGTGCAGCGCGATGCCGTTGATCATCGCGGTCATGCCGAACTCACGCACGCCGTAGTTGATGTAGTTGGCATCCGGACTGGATGCGCGCATCGGCTTCGCATCGGGCCACAGCGTCAGGTTGGATCCCGCCAGGTCGGCGGAGCCGCCCATGAAATCGGTGAACGCGGCGAATCCCTTGATCGCGTTTTGCGAAGCCTTGCGCGAGGCGATGGTCTCGCCCTTCTCGACCACGGACTTGATGAAGGCATCGGCCTGGGCGTCGAAATCGGCCACCAGCTCATTGTTCAGGCGGCGCTGCAATTCGTCGGCCAGCTCGGGATGCGCGGCGCGGTAGGCGTCGAACTTCGCATTCCAATCGGCCTCGGCCGCCGCACCCTTGTCGCGCGCGTTCCAGCCGGCGTAGATCTCGTCCGGAATCTCGAACGGACCATACTTCCAGCCTAGTTCCTTGCGCGTCAGCGCCACTTCATCTTCACCAAGCGCGGCACCATGGCACTCTTCCTTGCCCTGCTTGTTGGGCGAGCCGAAGCCGATGATGGTGCGGCAGCAGATCAGCGTAGGTTTGTCGGCAACCGAACGGGCCTCCTCGATCGCAGCCTTGATGGCCTCGGCATCATGGCCGTCCACGCCGCGCACCACATGCCAGCCATAGGCCTCGAAGCGCTTGGGCGTATCGTCGGTGAACCAGCCCTCGACCTCGCCGTCGATGGAAATGCCGTTGTCGTCGTAGAAGCACACCAGCTTACCCAGGCCCAGCGTACCGGCCAGCGAGCACGCCTCGTGCGAGATGCCTTCCATGAGGCAGCCGTCGCCGAGGAACACATAGGTGTAGTGATCGACGACGTCGTGGCCGGGACGGTTGAAGTGAGCGGCCAGCGCGCGCTCGGCGATAGCCATTCCGACCCCATTGGTCACACCCTGGCCCAGCGGCCCGGTAGTGGTCTCGATACCCGGCGTATAGCCGTATTCGGGATGGCCCGGAGTCTTGGAATGCAACTGCCGGAACTGTTTGAGTTCCGACATCGGCAGGTCGTAGCCGGTCAGGTGCAGCAGCGAATACAGCAGCATGGACCCGTGGCCGTTCGACATGATGAAGCGGTCGCGGTCGGGCCAGTGCGGATTGGCCGGGTTGTGGGACATGAAGTCGTTCCACAACACCTCGGCGATGTCGGCCATACCCATCGGGGCGCCGGGGTGCCCCGAATTGGCTTTCTGGACTGCGTCCATGGCAAGCGCGCGGATGGCGTTGGCTAAGTCTCTGCGCGAAGGCATAAGCGATACTCCCGTTAACGTCATGAATCCTGCGCGGCCGGCGGGCGACAGCCCACAACGCAGCTCGCGGTTCCCGGCGAGCGCTTGGCGCTTCGAGCCGGGCAAAGGGGCCACATTGTTACCTGACTAGCGCGGAAGGAGCAACAACCCCGCAGTGCGCAGAGCGGGAAGCGCCGGTCAGCGCCGAGTCCCGCCGCCGCGCGAACGGGCGAACCGGATCGCTAAAAGAAAGCCTGCGCCCAGATCCCTACACCCAGCGTCAGCACCGCCGACACACCAAGAACAAAGGACGCGCCCAGAGGCGTCGCGCTCGCCTCCCGCGCAGGCGTGGAATCGGCCTGGAAGAAAGCCAGCAGCACACGCAGGTAGTAGTAGAACGACGTCGCCGTTGCCAGCACCAGGACCACCGCCAGCGCCGGATGACCGGCCTGCAGCAACGCCGACAGTACGAACAGCTTGGCAAAGAAACCGGCGGTCGGGGGCAGTCCGGCCAGGGACACGACGCCCACCACCAGCACCAGACCGAGCCAGGGATGCCGACGACCTGCACCGCGATAATCGGCGATGCGCCCCTCGCTGGCATATTCGCCGGACAGCGCCACGAATACCGCGAACACCGCCATGTTCATCACGGCGTAGGCCAGCCCGTAGTAGAGCGCCGCGCGGTAGCCCAGCTCGGAGGAACAGCTCAGAGCCGCCAGCACGTAACCGAAATGCGCGATGGTCGAGTAGCCCAGCAGGCGCAGCACCTTGTCCTGGCGGAGCGCGAGCAGGTTGCCGAAGACCATGCCGAGAACGCCGATCACGGCCAAGATGGGGGCCAGCGTGTCCAGCACCACCAACGGCACCTCGCTCAGCACCCGCACCAGGAACACCAGCATCGCCACCTTGGCCACCGTCCCCAGCAGCGCCGTCACCGGCACCGGGGCGCCCTCGTAGACGTCTGCCGCCCACATGTGGAACGGCACCAATGCGAGTTCGAAGCCGATCCCCACCAGCAACATGATGAAACCGGTGATCGTGAGCATGGGCAGACTGTGAGCCTGGCTCAGACCGGCGGCCAGCGCGGTGAGTTCGAGGGTGCCGGAGCCGGCGTAGATCAAGGCCAGACCATACAGGAAGAACGCGGCCGACAAACCCGCCAGCACCGCATATTTAAGCGCGCCCTCGATCGCCCCTCGCCGAGCCGGTTCCCAGGCGATCAGACCGAAGATCGGCACCGCGATCAGCTCAAGGCCCAGGAAGGCGGCCAGCAGGTCGGTCGAAGAGACCAGGATAAACATGCCGAGGGTGGCGAACAGCACCAGCCCGCAAAACGCCTCAGTGATCTCCGCGCGGATAGGGCCATAGCCACGGGCCAGGACCAGGGAGGCAAACGCCCCTGCACAGGACAAGGCATTGAAACCGAGGGTAATCGCGTCGATGCGCAACCCGCCTCCCATCAGGCTTCCCGTACGACCCCACATGCCGAGGCTGAGCGCAAAGGATACGGCCAGCAGCAGCAGGGTCAGCCAATAGGCCAGCCCCTGATTTTTGCGTTCGGACATCGGCAGCACGCCAGCCAGCAGCACGGCCACCGCTCCCAGACCGATGACGAGATACGGAGACAGCAATAGAAATTCGTTCTGTGTCATGAATACAGCCTCAATGCATCTGCGCCAGCGCGGCGGTGACGGCGCCGACGGGCGACAGCAACACCTGCGGGAACAAACCGAGCCACAGCAGCAGCAACGCCGTCGCGCCCATGACGAAAGTCTCCCGCACACCCAGATCTCTCAGTTCGATCTCCTCGCGCAGCGGCCCCAGCATGCTGCGCTCGTAGGCGCGCAGGAAGTACATGACGCTGACCAGGATGCCCAGCGCCGCAACCACGCTCCAAGCCAGGTTGACCTCCACCCCGCCTGCCAGCACCAGGAATTCGCCGACGAAATTGGCCAGCCCGGGCAGCCCGACGCCGGCCAGCAGACAGATCAGGAACAAGATGCCCATGCGCGGCATCAGCTTGAACCAGCCCCCCATCCCATCGAGGTCCATGCTGCGTCCACGCGCCTCGATCCAGGCAGTGACCGCGAACAGGCCCAGCACGCCGATGCCGTGCGCCAGCAGCAGGAACACCGCACCGTCCAGCGCCTGGCGCTGCCACGCGAACAACCCCAGCACGACCAGGCTCATGTGGCTGACGCTGGAATAGGCGATCACGCGCTTAAGATCGTTCTGCACCAGCGCGAGCAAACCTGCGTAGACCACGCCGATCGCGCCCAGCGCCATACCCCAGGGCGCAAAGATCTGCGCACCGGCAGGAAACAGCGGCAGACAGAAGCGCATCACGCCGTAAGCGCCCATGTTCGCCATGGCGCCTGCCAGCATGATCGACACCGGTGCCTCGGCGCGGCTATAGGTATCCGGCGCCCACAGATGCAGCGGGAACATCGGAATCTTCACCGCGAAGGCCGACAGCATGCCCAGCATCAGCCACAGGCTGAGATGCGCGCCCATCGGCGTGTGCAGCAGCTTGAAGTAGTCGAAGGTGTATTCGCCGGTGGCCTGGCCGTGCAAGACGTACAGCGCGACCAACGACACCAGCATCAACAGCGAACCGACGATGGTGAACAGGAAGAAACGCATCGCTGCCCGACGCGCCTCGGCGCCGCGCCGCGCCGCGAGGAAGAAGATCGGCACGATCATCACTTCCCAGAACACGTAGAACAACACTAGGTCCAGCGCACACAGCACGCCCATGATGGCGCCCTCGGCGATCAGGATCAGCGCCCCGAAGGCGGCCCAGTCCTCCACCGCATTCCACGCCACCAGCAGCGCGCCCAGTGTCACCACCGCGGTCAGCAGTGCGAGCACCAGGCTCAGGCCATCCATGCCGAGCAGGTATTGCACTCCGAACGACGGCAGCCAGGCGGCGTGCACCTGAGCGAAGAAGCCGTCTCCCATCGTCGCCCAGAGCTTGAGGCAGATCACCGCCTCGACCAGCGCCACCGCGAGCACCGCCCAGCGCGCCGCCACGGCGCTGCGGCGCAGCAGCAGCCAGATCAGAAAGCCCCCGACCATGGGCAGAAATATCAACAGGTTCAACATTCTCTATTCCTCAGAAGCCGTCCTTGGCCACCCGGCATGCGGGCCGCAGCAGCCACTACATGCGCCACAGGAAGTAACCCAGCATCGCCACCACCCCCAGCGCCATGAAGCTGGCGTAGCGCGCGGTGCTGCCGTTCTGCGTCAGGCTCAGCGCGCGATTGCCCACGCGCAGCACGCGGACCAGCGAGCCGACCACGGCAGTATTGAACGTCGCGGCCTCGATACCGTCGCGCAGCATGCGCGACAGCGCGAAGCTCGGCCGCACGACCAGCGCGTCGTAGATCGCATCCAGATACAGGCCGCTGGAAAGCAGCTTGGAACGACCGATGCCCAGCCCTTCGATTTCGCGCTGCGCCAACCGCCAGCCCCAGGCGATGCCGAGCAGCGCCGCGGCCATTCCCAGCAGCGACAGCACCACGGCGGTGCCGCCGTGCGGCATCGTCGGCATGCCCAGCTCGCCGGACAGCCAGGGCAGGAACAGGTGCGGCAGATGCGGCCACTCGGTGGGGAACTGCACGAAACCGAGACCGATGCTGGCCAGCGCCAGAATGCCCAGCGGCAGGCGCATGGACAGCGGCATCGAGTAGTCCTTGAGCTTGCCGCGCGACTGGCCGGGGAAGACCATGAAGTACAGGCGGAAGGTATAGGCGCCGGTCAGCACGGCACCGGCGATGGCCAGCCCCCACAGCAACCAGCCCTGCGGCGCGGCCCAGGCCGCCTCGATGATCGGGTCCTTGCTGTAGAAGGCCGCCGTAATCAGGGGCACCGCCGCCAGCGTCGCCGCACCTGCCAGGAACACCAGGCGCAGATAGGGCGCGCGCTTGCCCAGGCCGCCCATGCGGCGGATGTCGTGGTCGCCGTCGTAGTGCTCGATCGCCACGCCGGCGGACATGAACAGCAGCGACTTGAAGCAGGCGTGCACGGCTAGGTGGAAAAGCGCCAGTCCGTAGGCGCCGATGCCAACGGCCAGGAACATGTAGCCGATCTGGCTGATCGTCGAGTAGGCGATCACGCGCTTGATGTCGTACTGCCCCAGCGCGGACAGGCCGGCGTAGACCAAAGTCAGCGCACCCACCAGACCGACCAGCCACAGCATCGACGGCACCAGCTCGAACAGCGGATGCAAGCGCAGTATCAGGTACACGCCCGCGGTGACCATGGTCGCGGCATGGATCAGCGCCGAAACCGTGCTCGGGCCAGCCATCGCGTCGGGCAGCCAGGTCGACAGCGGCAGCTGCGCCGACTTGCCGGCCGCGCCGATCAGTACCAGCAGCGCGATCCAACCGAGCATCGTGGTATCGACCGGTTGCGCGTGCAAAGCCGTGAACAGACCATGCAGATCGACCGTGTGGTACTGCGCGAAGATCAGGAAGATAGCCAGCGCCAGCGCCGTGTCACCGATACGCGTGACCACGAAGGCCTTGCGTCCGCACCAGGCGTAGTGCGCCTTGCGGTACCAATGCGACACCAGCGCGTAGGAGCACAGCCCCATCACCTCCCAGCCGAGATAGATCAGCACGAGGTTGTCCGCCAGCACGAAGATCAGCATGCCGGCGACGAACAGGTTGAGGTAGACGAAGTAGCGCCGCTCACCGTAGTCGCCCGCCATGAAGCGGTAGGAGAACAGGTGGATCAGGAAGCCCACCCAGCTCGCCACGCTGAGCATTACCAGGGTGACGCGATCGACACGCAGACCGACCGTCACATCCCACGCGCCGGAATCCATCCAGGTGTAGAGCGTCTGGTGGAAGACATGGGTCGCGGCACCGGCAAACCACAGCGCCGCCACGCTCAAGGCGCTTACGGCCAGGGCCAGCACGGCGACGCGCGCGCTATTGCGCACACCCCACCAGCCGCCGAACACGGCGTTCAAAGCCGCGCCAATCAACGCGGCGCCCGGAATCAGCCAAAGCCAGTGGTTCATTGTGCAGCCTCCTCGGACGGTCCATCGTCACGCAGGACGCTGATGTCGCCCAGCTCGGTCGCACGCAGGCGGCGGTAGGCCAGATACACCAGCACCAACGCCACCGCCAACTCGGCACCGGTAATGGTCATCAGGAACAGCACCAGCACCTGTCCCACCGCATCGTTCCAGTACTGGCCGGCCGCAGCCGCGGTCAGGCCGGCGCCGTTGAACATCACCTCGATGCCCATGAGCACGAACAACAATTCGCTGCGCAGCAGCACCATGGCCAGACCGATGACGAACAGGGCGCCTCCGGCCAGCAGTGTCGGGGCGTATTCCATTACGATTCCTCCTCCCCTTTGCGGCTCAGATGAAGCACCGCGGTCAGCGCCGCGAGCAGCAGCAGCGCCGTTGCCTCCACCAGCAGCAGGTAATGGCCGAACAGCGCACCGCCGACGACCTTGGGCCCGACCGAGGTGATGGATTGGGCCGGCGCCTGCACGCGCAGAGCGAACAGCACCACCCCTTCGGCCAGCAGCAAGGCCAGCAGCAGCAGCGGCCAGATGACGCCCTTGCGGCGGGCGCGCCGGCGCGGCGCGGCACTGCGGTTGAGCATCGTGATCATGAACACCAGCAGCACCGCGATGGCGCCGACGTACAGACTGACCTGCAGCGCCGAAATGAACGGCGCGCCGAGCAGGAAGTACAGCATCGCCACGGCGATCATCGAGATCACCAGATACAGCGCGCCGTACATGGCCTGGCGCGCGAACAACGCGGCCAGGGCCGAGCCCAGCATAAGCAGGGCGGTTAGCGTGAAGATGAGATTCCACAGCATGGCGCGGGCCTCAGGGCAGGTTCGAGTTCGGATCCACCGGCGGCGCCTCATGATCGGCGGTGCCGATCGGCTTACCCTCGATAGGTACGCCGGAATGCCGGTAGAAGTTGTAGTAGGGGTGCTTGCCCGTACCCTCGATCAGCAGATCCTCTTTCTGGTAGAGCAGCGACTTGCGTTCGCGCTCGCACATCTCGAAATCCGGCGTTAGCTGAATGGCCAGCGTCGGACAGGCCTCCTCGCACATGCCGCAGAAGATGCAGCGCGCGAAGTTGATCTGGAAGGTCTTGGGGTAGCGGCGATCGTCCTCGGCCGCCTCCGTACCCTGGATGTCGATGCAATCCACAGGACACACCGCCGAACACAGGTAGCAGGACACGCAGCGCTCGGCGCCGTCGGGATCGCGGGTCAGCACGATGCGGCCGCGAAAGCGCGGCGGCAGATCGGGTTTCTGTTCGGGATAGAGCACAGTGTCGCGCGGCGCTTTCGCATGCTTGAGCGTCGCCGCAAGAGAACCGATCACTCCGCCTATCGCCTTGGCTACATTCATCATGATTCTTTCCTCAAGGCGTTTGCGGTCATTTCCACAACAGGCCGATCAGGGCCGTTGCCATCACGTTCAGCAGCGCCAGCGGCAGCAGGAACTTCCAGCCGAAGGCGATGAGCTGGTCGTAGCGCAGGCGCGGCAGGCTGGCGCGCAGCCAGAAGAACACCATCACCAGCGCGATGGTCTTGAGCAGGAACCACAGCACGCCGAACCAGGCCTCGAACGGCCCGTGCCAGCCGCCCAGATACAGCGCCGTGGTCAGCGCCGAGATCAGCAGTACGCCGAGGTACTCGCCGAGGAAGAACAGGCCGAAGCGCATGCCGCCGTATTCCGTGTTGAAGCCGGCGGCGAGCTCGTTCTCCGCCTCCGGCAGGTCGAACGGCAGGCGGTGCGTCTCGGCGATGCCGCAGATCAGGAAGATCAGGAAGCCCAGCGGTTGCAGCACGATATAGGGAATATGCTGCGCCTCCACGATGCGCGTGATGCTGAACGAACCTGCCAGCAGCACCACGCCCATCACCGCCAGACCGAGCGAAAGCTCGTAACTGATCAACTGCGCGATCGCGCGCACCGAACCGATCAGCGGGAACTTGCTGTTCGAGGCCCAACCGCCGAGGAACACGCCGTAGGCGTTGATCGAACTCATCGCCAGCACGAACAGCAACCCCACGTTGAGTTCGCCCGCCCAGCTCAGCCCCGGCCCGATCGGCACCACGACGAAGCTCACCAGCACCGAACTGGCCACCAGCACCGGCGCCAGGGTATAGAAGAAACGCTCGGAGAACGGCGCCACGAAGGCCTCTTTGCTGATCAGCTTGAGCGCGTCGGCGACCGACTGCAGGATGCCGAACGGACCGGCGCGGTTCGGCCCGTAGCGGTCCTGCAACAGACCGAGCGTACGGCGTTCGACGAAAATCATCATGGCCGCAATGAGGATCAGCCCCACCACGGTCACGCCGACGCCGACGACCACCAACAACCAGTACAGCACCGGGTTCATGCGCAGACCTCCCAGCCCAGCTCGTCGCCCTCGTCGGCGCCGAGCACGGCCATGCTCGCGCGCGACAGCCCCAAGGTGCTGCGCGGGCAGGACTCGTCAACGATCAGTTCGAGCCGTATCTGCCCACCGGGGCCGCTCAGGCATAGCCGCGCATCGTCCGCCAGTTGCTGCGCGGCGACCTCATCGGGATGCATGCGCACGCCCTCGCGCGGTGCCAGCGACTGCAGCTCCGGCGCATGCAGCGCGAGATGCTCGTCGCCGTACCAGGTGGTCATCACCACCTGCCAGCCGCCGCCCGGTTCGGGCGCCGGACGGAAATCACCCACTGCGCTGTCGCGCAGATGCGCGAAACCGGCGGCGTCGACCGTGATGCCGGTGCGCCCCGGCGTCGGCGGTTCGTTGAAGAACTGGTAGGCGAGGATCTCCGCGTTACGGCGCACGCGCCCCAGGCCCATGCGCTGGCCTATCTCGCAGATCGCATCGAAAGCATCCGGAAGATGCCCGTCTCGCGGCGTGAGCGGCGAGCCGACCGGTCCCAGCCCGGCGTAGAAGGTGTTGGCCGGATAGTCGTCGCGCGGAAACACCTTGGCGAAACCCTGCGCCAGGCCGGCATAGTTGACGAAAGTGCCCGAGCGCTCGGTGAACGCCGACAGCGGAATGAAGATGTCGGCCTGCTCGGAGGTCTTGGTGCGCACGCAGTCGAGCACCAGCAAAAAGCTCAGGCGTTCGCGCAGCGCGGCCCAGCGCCCCGCGCCGGCACCGGCGCCCAACGGGTCCGAGCCAAGCACGATGAGCTTGTCCACCTGGCCGTTTTCGGTCGATTCCAGCACACGATCGCTGTCGCCTGGACGCGAAAGCAGCGCCGTGCCGAAGGCATTGGCGTTGGGCAATGCGAAGCCGAGCCGCGCCCCCAGCGCTGTGGCGAGCTGACCCAGCGCACGACAGCCCGGGGCACCCAGCGTTTCGGCCACGCCCAGCACCACCGGATTGCGCGCCGTACGCAGCGGCTCCAGCAACTGCGCCAGGGCCTCGTCCTGCACCGTACCCTCGCCGGCCGCCTGCAGAGCCTCGATCAGCCCCAGCAGTTCGCGCGGCGTCACCTGGCGGCGGCGTTGTGCGTGCTGCGCCAGCGGCGCGGGGCCGGTGTGCAGCAAGACCAACGGATGCCCGGCACGCACCACCTGGCGCACCGCCAGATCCATCATCGGCGCATGTCCGGTCAGATCGCCGGCGATCAGCACCGCATCGGCCTTGCCGATCTCGGTCAACGTCGGCGCCTGGGCGCTCAACGAGGCCGCCTCGGCGATGGCCGCTTCCAGGTCGGGGTTGGGATGTGCGGTATACCAGCCGCGCAGCGCGGCCATCAACGAACGCAGCGCAGCGTTGCCTTCCATGTCCTCGCGCACCGAGCCCAGGCCGCCGATGGAACCGTCGGCCGACTCCGACAGCCGCTGTACGGCGACGTCGAGCGCCTCTTCCACACTCACCTCGCGGCCGTCCACGCGCGCCGTGCGCGGGCGGTCGTCGACTTCAGTGTAACGGTGCCCGTAGCGCCCGCGATCGCAGATGAACCACTCGTTGACGCGTTTGTTCTCGCGGCTGATCACGCGCCGCAGGCTGCCTTCGCGCGCACCCGGTTCGATGTTGCAACCGACGCTGCAGTGCGGGCATACCGACGGCGCGGTCTGCAGATCCCACACGCGGGTGAAGTTGCGGCGGTAGACGCGATCCGTGAACACGCCGGTCGGGCAGACCTCGGCGAGGTTGCCGGCGAAGGGACTTTCCAGCGGACCGTTCTCGCTGCGCCCGAAATACACCCGGTTGCGCGAGCCGAAGGCGCCCAGATCGTCGCCCAGGGCGTGATCCTGATAGAAGCGCACGCAGCGGTAGCAGGTGATGCAGCGGTCCATGCTATGCCATACCAGCGGACCGAGATACTGGTTGAGGAAGGTACGCTTGGTCCCTTCGTAGCGACGGTAGGGAGGCCCCACCTCCACGGTCATGTTCTGCAAATGGCAGTCGCCGCCTTCGTCGCACACCGGGCAATCGTGGGGATGATTGGTCATCACCTCCTCGATCACCGACTGGCGCGCCTCCACGGCTTTTTCCGCCGTCAGCGACACCCGCATGCCCTCGTTCGCCATCAGCAGGCAGGAGGCCATGTTGCGCGGGCGTTCGCCCTCGCGCGAAGGCTGCAGCTCGACCATGCACAGGCGGCAGGCGCCGAGGCTGCCCAGCGCCGGGTGATAGCAGAAATGCGGGATGTCCACGCCGGCCTTGCGGGCCGCGTCGAGCACGTTCTGGCCGTCCTCGAAGGGAATCGGCTGCTCGTCGAGATAAAAAGTGCCCATCAGACGGCCCTCCTTGCCGGCTCATGCTGCCAGGGACATCCGCCCTGTTCGATGTGCGCCTCGATGACGTCCGCGAACACGTTCAAGCCCGATTCCATGGGCATCACGGCGCCCGGCGCGAAGGCGCAGAACGAGTTCGGCGCGATCTTGCCGCACAGCTCCAGCAGGTGTTCGCGGTCGCCCGGCTTGCCCTGCCCCGCCTCGATGCGCTCGAGGATGCTGTGCGCATAGGGCAGGCCGTCGCGGCACGGCGTGCAGAAACCGCAGGACTCGCGCACGAAGAACTTGTTGATCGCGATGAGAAAGTCCAGCGGGCAGGTGGCGTCGTCGAGCACGATGATGCCGCAGGTGCCGAAGCGCGAACGCAGCTTGGCCACCGACTCGAAATGCATCGGCGCGTCGACGTGCTCGGGCAGCAGGAAGGCGGTGGACGCGCCGCCGGGCAGGAAGGCGGTCAGCTCACGCCCGTCCAGCATGCCGCCGGCGTGCTCGTAGATGAGCTCGCGCGCGGTGGTGCCCATCGGCAGCTCCCAGAAGCCGGGATTCTTGACCGGACCGCACACGCTGTAGAGCTTGGTGCCTTCGCCGCCGTTGATGCCCTGTGCCTTGAACCAATCCGGGCCGTTGAGCACGATACCGGGTACCTGGCACACGGTCTCCAGGTTGTTGACCAGCGTCGGCTTGCCCCACAGTCCTTTCTGGAACGGGAACGGCGGCTTGGAGCGCGGATTGGCGCGGCGGCCCTCCAGCGCGTTGAGCAGCGCTGTCTCCTCGCCGCAGATGTAGCGCCCGGCGGACAGATGCACGTCGATGTCGAGACTGTAGCCGGAACCGAGCACGTTCTTGCCGATCAGGCCGGCCTCGCGCGCCTCGTCGACCGCGCGCTGCAGCCCCTCTGCACCCTCGGCATACTCGCCGCGCACGAACACGAAGGCGCGGTCCGCTCCCTGGATGTAGCCGCTGACCAGGATCGCCTCGACGATCTGGTGCGGATCGCGGTAGAGCAGCTGGCGGTCCTTGAACGAGCCGGGTTCGGTTTCGTCCAGGTTGATGACCATGTAGTGCGGACGCGGCGCGTCGGCGGCCACCGCAGACCACTTGCGCGCCAGCGGAAAGCCCGCACCGCCATAGCCGCGCAGCGCGGTCTGGCCGATCTGGTCGATGAGATCGGCGGGCTTCTGCTCCAGCGCGGCACGCAGCGCACGATAGTCGCCGTAGGCTTTTAGATCGGGCGGCTCGGGCAGATGAAAATGGCGGCTGAGTACCGGCTCCATGTCACTGCCCTCCCGTATTTTTGACGGACGTGATGAGTGCGGCCAGCGCGGCGCTGTCCAGCGGGCCCTGTGCGCTCTCGTCGAACAGCGCGGCGGGCGCGCGGTCGCATAGGCCGAGACACACATGCGGCAGCACGGTCATCTCGCCGTCCTTGCTCGGCTGCCCCAACGGCACGCCGGTGAGCTGTTCGGCCTCGGCCAGCAGCGCCGGCGCGCCGGCCATGTGGCAGGCGATGCTGTCGCACACGCGCAGCACGCGTTTGCCTACCGGGCGGCGGAACAGCAGCGAGTAGAAGCTGACCAGCTCCTCGAGCTGGGTGACCGACAGTCCGCACAGTTCGCTGGCCTCGCGCAGCGCTTTGTCGTGTAGGTGGCCGTATTTCTTCTGCAGGTACTGCAGCGTGTAGATCGCGCCGGCGCGCGCCTCGGGATAGTGCGCAATATGCGCTGCGAGGTGTTGTTTTTCGTCTTCGTTCAACATGTCTGCAACCGTTTGCCTTCCTGGCGTGGATGCGTGGTTCGTTCCCCGATGTCAGCGGTCCAGGTCCGCGAGCACGTAGTCCATGGAACCGATCAACGGGATCAAATCACCGAGTTGTCCGCCCGTGGACAGCCAGCTGAAGGCTTGCACGTGGGCGAAGGAGGGCGTGCGTATACGCACGCGGTACGGATTGGAGGACCCGTCGGAAACCACGTAGAACCCCATCATTCCCTTCGGCGCTTCGGTGCAGAAAAAAGCGTCCCCTTCGGGGAAGCCCATGCCGCGGCCGGTGCCGACGAAGTGATGGATCAGGGTCTCGATGTCTTCCAGGGTGCGGTCCTTGCGCGCAAAGGAGAATCGCGCCTGATCCGACAGCACCGGCCCTTCGGGCAGGCGGTCGGCAGCCTGGCGCACGATGCGCAAGCTCTGGCGGATCTCTTCGATGCGCAGCCGGGTCCGCGAGAGTGCGTCGCCTTCCGTGGCGGTCGGCACCTCGAAGTCGTAATCCTCGTAGCCGCAGTAGGGGCGGGTCTTGCGCAGATCCCAGGCCAAACCGGTACAGCGCAGATTGGGGCCGGAGAAACCCCACTCGATGGCCTGTTCCCGGGTGTACTGGCCGTTGCCCAAGGTGCGGGCCTGGAAGATCGGATTGTCGATCGTCAGCGTGCAGAATTCGCCCATCGAACCATCGATGGCATCGAGCATCGGATCCAGCGCCTCGCGCCAGCCTTCCGGCATGTCCATGGCCACGCCGCCGATGCGGAAGAAGGCCGGATGCATGCGTCCGCCGGTGATCAGCTGCAGCACGTCGAACAGCTTCTCGCGCACGCTGAAGCAGTAGAACGCCGGCCCCATCACGCCGAGGTCATGGCCGTAGCTGGCCAGCCACACCAGATGGGCGTTGATGCGGGACAATTCGGTGAGCAGCACGCGCATGACCACCGCCCGCTCCGGCACCTCGATGCCGGCGAGCTGTTCGACCGCCATGACATAGGGCAGTTCGTTTGCAACGCCGGCGAGGTAGTCGATGCGGTCGCAGTACGGGATGTAGTTGTGGTAGGTGTGGCGCTCGGCGATCTTCTCCGCCCCACGGTGATGGAAACCGATATCCGGATCCAGAGCGATGATCGTCTCGCCGCGCATGCGCGCGATCAGGCGCAGAATGCCGTGCGTACCCGGATGGTTCGGACCGATGTTGAGGATGTATTCGTCCTCGCGCTCGCCGGCGCTGCGGGTGTCGGCGACCTGATAGGTCGCCATCAATTCGCGGTAGCGCTCGGGCGGCAGGCTGTAGGGACCGTGCTCGGTGGCCCGCCCCGGATAGGACTTGCGCAGCGGATGGCCTTCCCAGTAGACCGGCAGCAGAATGCGCCGCAGGTCGGGATGCCCGTCGAAGCGCAGGCCGAACAGATCGTAGACTTCGCGCTCGTACCAGTTCGCGCTGGGCCACACCGGCGTCGCGCTGGGCAGCGTCTGGGTATCGTCCGCCAGGTGCACCGTGAGGCGCAGGTCGCGGTTCGAAGACAGCGACATCAGGTGGTAGAACACGGTGAAACCGCCGCCGCGGCCCGCATCGTCGACGGCGGAGATGTCGAACAGCATCTCGTAGCGGATGCCGTCCATCCCCTGTTTGAGCTGCGCCAGCAGAGCGGACAGTTCGTTGGGGCGTACCTCGCGGACCTCGACTTCGCGTCCGGGGGCGGCCTGCGGTTCCTTTTTCACGGTTGCCGGCGCGTTCATGACTGCGGCACCCAGATGCCGAGGGGCTCGCGATCCTTGGAGCGCAGCTTGCGCGGCGACTCGGAGATCTTCTCTTGCAGCAGGGTGATACCGTGCAGCAGGGCGTCCGGCCGCGGCGGACAACCCGGCACGTACACGTCGACCGGCAGAATCTGATCGACGCCCTGCACCACGCTGTAAACGTCGTACATGCCGCCGGAATTCGAGCAGGAACCCATTGAGATGACCCACTTGGGCTCGAGCATCTGCGAATACAGGCGCAGCATCATCGGCGCCATCTTCGTAAAGATTGTGCCGGCAGTGATCAGCAGATCGCTCTGACGCGGCGAGCCGCGCAGCACCTCCGCGCCGAAGCGCGCGATGTCGTAGCGTGGCGTGAGCGCCGTGGTCATTTCGACGAAACAGCACGAGGTGCCGAAGTTATATGGCCACATAGAGGATTTGCGGCTCCAGGCCAGCAATTCCTCAAGGCGCCCGAATATTGCGCTGAACGGTCCCTCCCCAGGCTGCGGGGCCGCGTCGTAGCGCTGCAGTACCTGTACGTCGCTCACGACAGACCTCCCTTGCGCCATTCATAAACCAAGCCCAGCAGGAGGAGCAGAATGAATGCCAGCGCACCCAGAGTGGCTGCCACCCCCGCCTCCCAATAGTCCACGGCCCAGGCAAACAGGAACGCCGCCTCAAGTTCGAAAATCAGAAAGGAAACCGCGACCAGGTAATAGCGCATCGGGAATGGAACCCGCGCATCACCGGTCGGAGGAATACCGCTTTCGAACGGTGTTTCCTTCTCGGTATCGGCTCGATAACCGCCCAGCAGACGGTTGAGCACCAACGTCAGGATGACCACGCCGAGCACTACCAGCGCGAACAGCCAGACGACCACACCCGTCGTCAGATCCGACATGTGTACCTCTGCATCCAATCGTTCAAAGCGAGTTCCCCTATGAAATCGTGGTTACTCGCCGCCACATCCATGTGGAACCGCCTCCCGCGCCGATTTCATGGCGCTTCCACGGCTCCCTAGCGTCTTGCTGCGATCATCCTTGACCGTTCAGGCGAAGCCTCGGCAAAGTTCCGAGGTCATTGGGCATGAGGAAGACGACCTGTCTGACCATCTGCCGAGATGCAAGTTCCCGCCTTCACGGTTAGACTTGCCTCCCAAGCAGTCGCTAGCTCGAACGCACGGATAGTATTTAGCAGAATATCTGTATCAATCAAATCAATCGAAGGCCAACATCGTGAATACCGACTACCTATTTACCTCGGAATCCGTCTCCGAGGGGCATCCGGACAAGATGGCCGACCAGATTTCCGATGCCGTACTCGACGCCATTCTCGAGCAGGACCCCAATGCCCGCGTTGCCTGCGAAACATTGATCAAGACCGGCGTAGTGGTCGTTGCCGGCGAAATCACCACCAAAGCCTGGGTCGACCTCGACGACCTCGTGCGCCGAGTCATCTGCGACATCGGCTACACCAGTTCCGACGTCGGCTTCGACGGCTCGACCTGTGCCGTCATGTCCCTGATCGGCAAGCAGTCCGGCGACATCGCCCAGGGCGTCGACCACGAGGAACGGGAAGCCCAGGGGGCGGGCGATCAGGGTCTTATGTTCGGCTATGCGGTCGACGAGACCGATGTGCTCATGCCCGCACCGATCACCTATGCGCACCGCCTGGTGCGTAGGCAGGCCGAGGCTCGCAAACGCGGCGTGCTGCCCTGGCTACGCCCCGACGCCAAGAGCCAGGTTACCTTCCGCTACCGCGACGGGCGTCCGGTCGGCATCGAGGCGGTGGTGCTATCGACCCAACACGATCCCGACATCGATCAGGCCGACCTACGCGAAGCGGTGATGGAGCACATCATCCGTCCGGTGCTGCCGGAAGAGTGGCTGGGCCCGACCACGCTCTACCACATCAACCCGACCGGCCAGTTCATCATCGGCGGCCCGGTAGGCGACTGCGGCCTGACCGGGCGCAAGATCATCGTCGACACCTACGGCGGCATGGCCCGCCACGGCGGCGGCGCCTTCTCCGGCAAGGATCCGTCCAAGGTCGACCGTTCGGCCGCATACGCCGGACGCTACGTGGCCAAGAACATCGTCGCCGCGGGACTCGCCCGCCGCTGCGAGATCCAGGTCTCCTACGCCATCGGCGTGGCCGAGCCGACCTCGATCAGCATCGACACCTTCGGCACCGGCCGCGTCCCCGACGCACGCATCGTGGAACTGGTGCGCGCGCATTTCGACCTGCGCCCCTACGGCATCCTCAAGATGCTCGACCTGATCCACCCGATCTACCGTCAGACCGCCGCCTACGGCCACTTCGGCCGTGAGGATCTCGACCTGCCCTGGGAACGTACCGACCGGGCCGAAATGCTGCGCGACGCCGCCGGCCTGCCGCTGGAGCAAAGCGCATGAAACGACCGCCCCGGATGAGTTAATCCAGGGCTCTTCCACCCGCCGGGGAGCGTTGCAACAGGACTTTCCCTGCCAGGCCCGGCGGTGTGGCCATCCACAAAACGGCGCTCGCGAACCGACCATGGAGACATAAACCATGAACGCGATCGTGAACGAAGCCGCCACCGGGCACCACGTCAAGGACCTCGCCCTCGCCGACTGGGGGCGCAAGGAAATCGCCATTGCCGAGACCGAAATGCCCGGCCTCGTGGCGCTACGCGAGAAATACGCCGCCAGCCAGCCGCTCAAGGGCGCCCGCATCGCCGGCAGCCTGCACATGACCATCCAGACCGCAGTGCTGATCGAAACGCTGACCGCACTCGGCGCCGAGGTCCGCTGGGCCTCTTGCAACATCTACTCGACCCAGGATCACGCAGCCGCGGCCATCGCCGCCAGCGGCGTGCCGGTGTTCGCCTACAAGGGCGAGACGCTGGAGGAATACTGGGACTTCACCCACCGCATCCTCTACTGGCCCGACGGCCAGCCGGCCAACATGATCCTCGACGACGGCGGCGACGCCACCCTCGCAGTTACGCTGGGCGCCCGCGCCGAACAGGACGCGAGCCTGCTGGATTCGCCCGAGAACGAAGAGGAAACGGTGCTGTTCGCCACCATCCGCAAGCATCTCGAAGAGCAGCCCGGCTTCTACGCGACGCTTCAGGACAGCATCAAGGGCGTGACCGAAGAGACCACCACCGGCGTACACCGCCTCTACCACATGGAGAAGGAAGGCCGGCTGCCCTTCCCCGCGTTCAACGTCAACGACTCGGTGACCAAGTCAAAGTTCGACAACCTCTACGGCTGCCGTGAATCCCTGGTCGACGGCATCAAGCGCGCCACCGACGTGATGGTCGCCGGCAAGATCGCCGTGATCGCCGGCTACGGCGACGTCGGCAAGGGCTGTGCGCAGAGCCTGCGCGGCCTCGGCGCCACAGTATGGGTCACCGAAATCGACCCGATCTGCGCGCTGCAGGCTGCGATGGAAGGCTACCGAGTGGTGACCATGGAAGAGGCCGCCCCGCTGGCCGACATCTTCGTCACCGCCACCGGCAACTATCATGTCATCGACCACGATCACATGGTCGCCATGAAGGATCAGTCCATCGTGTGCAACATCGGCCACTTCGACAGCGAGATAAACGTCGCCAGCCTGCGCCAGTACACCTGGGACAACATCAAACCGCAGGTCGACCACATCATTTTCCCGAGCGGCCGGCGCATCATCCTGCTCGCAGAGGGCCGGCTGGTGAACCTCGGCTGCGCCACCGGACATCCCAGCTTCGTCATGTCCAACAGCTTCACCAATCAGGTGCTGGCGCAGATCGAACTGTTCAACAACGACGGCGGCTACGTCCAGAAGGTCTACGTGCTGCCCAAGAAGCTCGACGAAGAGGTGGCGCGTCTGCATCTGGACAAGATCGGCGCGCACATGACGCGGCTCAGCGACTACCAGGCCGACTACATCGGCGTGTCGCCCGACGGTCCCTACAAACCCGAGCACTACCGCTACTAATCACGCTGCGATCACCACACTCCACCCGGGACGCGCTTAGCGTCCCGGGCTTCAGGCCTGCCCAACATGTCCACTCAGAAATCCGATCTCGAATTCAGCTGTGAGTTCTTTCCTCCCAAGAGCCCCGAAGGAGCCGAACGCCTGCACCGCACCAGCGAGGCACTCAGCCCCCTCAAACCGCGGTTCTTCTCGGTCACCTACGGCGCCGGCGGCTCCACCCAGGAGCGCACGCTCGAAGCCGTACTGAAGATCCAGCGCGAATCCGGCATTGCCGCCGCCCCGCATTTGTCCTGCATTGGCAGCACGCGCGAGCACGTCCGCGACATTCTGCACACCTACCGCGAGCACGGCATCGAGCGCATCGTCGCGCTGCGTGGCGACCTGCCCTCCGGCATGCGCGACATCGGTGAATTCCGCCATGCCAACGAACTGGTCGAATTCATCCGTGCCGAAACCGGCGACCACTTCCGCATCGAGGTCGCCGCCTATCCCGAAGTACATCCGCAGGCACGCAGCGCCGAAGACGATCTGCGCCACTTCAAGGGCAAGGTCGATGCCGGTGCCAATAGCGCCATTACCCAGTACTTCTTCAACGCCGACGCCTACCTGCGTTTTGCCGACGAGTGCCAGGGACTCGGACTCGACATCCCGATCATCCCCGGCATCATGCCGATCACCCAGTTCACCCAACTGGCGCGCTTTTCCGACGCCTGCGGCGCGGAGATTCCGCGCTGGATGCGCAAGCGCCTGGAAGGCATGGGCGACGACCGTGACTCGATCCGCGCGTTCGGCCTCGACGTGGTGACCGCGCTGTGTCGGCGCCTGCTCGACGAAGGCGCACCAGGGCTGCATTTCTACACCATGAACCAGGCCGGAGCGACCAAGGAGATTTGGGAGCGGTTGGGGTTGTCGGGTGGTTAGTGTTTGAGGTGCGATGCGGGGGACCTGGTGAAGTCTTGTCCTATTTTGACGCTGAAGCAGATTTCGGGCGCGAATCAGCGTTTCCAGCATTGATCCTACTTGGGTGACGCGCCCTAGCCCCTTTCTTTTCATGCCCAAAGAAAGAGGCGAAAGAAAGGCACCCGAAAGGCCTTGTCCCCTACGGGCGGACCTCGAGCGCACACCCCGTCGCGGGGCACCGCAGGGACTTGCCATCCTGGCAAAGCCTGCTCGGGCGGCCTCCCTGCCGCCCGACCCCGCGCCGGGGCGCACGCTCGAGGCAAGGCCAAACGGGAACCGAAGGTCAAAACAGAACGCCTCCCAAACGCTTGGG
>NZ_JARRQY010000037.1:0-49236 GCF_037381185.1 Acidihalobacter sp. | reverse complement strand
GCGTAGAGCATGCCGGTGGAGCCGAAGCTGGGCAGCACGGTCTTGCCGGTGTCCTTCTTGAAGTCGGCGATGATGGCCTTGGCCGGTGCGGTGAAGTTGGCGGCTACCGCGATGTGCAGCGGTCCGGCTGCAAAAGCGGGCAGAGCGGTGGTGGCCGCGAGCCCAGCCAGGAGAACGGAGAGGTGGCGTAATAGTCGTTTGTACATAACGGTAGGTCCTTTCGTGGGTTGAGGGTAGGGTAAATGCTGTTTCAGCGGGTAACGGCGAGAATGACGCTGGAGGCCTTGAAGGCCGCGCAGGCGTCTGCGCCTTCATGCAGGCCGAGGCGTTCGGCGCTTTCGGAGGTGATGACTGCAACTACCGTTTTGCCGCCTTTGAGTTCGATGGCGACCTCGGCGTTGACCGGCCCGGTCTGAAGCCGTGAGACCGCGCCGCAAAGACGGTTGCGGGTGCTCAGACGCAGCGAGTCGTCCGCGCGCGTGACGATGACCGACGGCGCCTTGATCAGGGCGTAAGCCTCGACGCCTTCTTCGAGACCGAGCGTTTCCAGACTGTGATAGGTGATGACGGCGGTGACGCGGTCGTTGCCGCCGATGTCGAGCACGACCTCGGCGTTGACCGGCCCCGGCGTGATGCCGACGACGTGGCCCAGGAAGTGGTTGCGGGCGCTGGTGACCATGTTGAGGTTCCTTATCCATTGCAGGTGCTCGCCAAGCTCGTCCCCGGCCGCTTCGATGCGTTCCAGCATCCGGCGGTATTCCCTTTCGAGAATTCCGAACAGTTCTATCTGCCGCAGGCCGTGGTCGGTGACTTGGCTTCCCCCGCCGTGTTTGCCGCCGGCGCCGCTGACTACCAGCGGGCGGTCGGCGAGGTTGTTCATGGCATCCACGGCGTCCCACGCGGCTTTGTAGCTCATGCCGATGGTGCGGGCGGCGGCGCTGATCGAACCGCTTTCGGCGATGCCTCGCAGCAGGGTGATCCGCCGCGTGCCGAGGAAATCGCTGCCGTCGCGCTCGAGCGTGAGTCTGCCGGTCAGGTGTTTGTCGAGGTTCATGTTCATGGCGGTTCGATATATATACAGGAATATAACGATTCTCGTCGAGCATGACGGACCGGGATGGTCCGCCATACGGTGTTTCGAAACAGCCTCTGCCTCAGGCGTAAGTGGGAGCGAAAGCCTTTTCCGGCTCGGTCACCGGGCCATCCGCACCCCAGTAGGGCGAGAGGCGGCGTAGATTGGCCATGATCGGCGGCACGGCCTCGATCACGCGTTCGATCTCCTCGGCCGTGTTGTAGCGCGACAGCGAGAAACGCACGGTGCCGTGCGCCGCGGTGTACGGAATGCCCATGGCGCGCATCACGTGCGAGGGCTCCAGCGAGCCGGAGGTGCAGGCCGAGCCGCTGGAGGCGGCGATACCGGCCTTGTTCAGCAGCAGCAGGATGGCCTCGCCTTCGATGTATTCGAATGCGATGCTGGCGGTGTTGGGCAGACGGCTGTCGAGGTCGCCGGTGACGAAGGCGTATGGCACCTGCGCCAGAATGCCGTCTTCGAGCCGGTCGCGCAGCGCACGCACGCGGGTGTTCTCTTCGTCCATGTGTTCCATGGCGAGTTCGGCGGCCTTGCCCAGGGCGACGATCGCGGCGGTGTTCTCGGTGCCGGCGCGGCGTCCGCGCTCCTGATGGCCGCCACGCAGCAGCGGGCGGAAGCGCGTGCCGCGGCGCAGGTAGAGCACGCCGACGCCCTTGGGCGCGTGCAGCTTGTGGCCGGACAGCGAGAGCATGTCGATGGCGGTCTCGCGCAGCTTGATCGGCAGCCTGCCGACCGCTTGCACCGCGTCGGTGTGGAACATTACGCCCGCTTCGGCGGCCATCTGCGCCATGCGTTCGACCGGGAAGATCGTGCCGCTTTCGTTGTTGGCCCACATCACCGAGACGATCGCCGTGCGCTCGGACAACAGCGCGCGGTAGGCATCCAGGTTCAGCCGCCCGCGCGAATCGACCTCGAGCCGGTGCACGGTGTAGCCGTCCTTCTCCAACTGCTCGCACAGCGTCAGCACTGCGGGATGCTCGACCACGGTGGTGATGATCTCGCGCCGCTCGGGCTGCGCGCGCAGCGCGGAGAGAATCGCCGTGCTGTCGGATTCGGTGCCGCAGGAGGTGAAGATGATCTCGGAGTCGTGCTCGGCGCCGAGCAGCGCCTGCACCTGCGCGCGCGCCTGTTTGATCGCACGGCCCACGCGGTCGCCGAAGCTGTGCATGGACGACGGGTTGCCGAACTGTTCGGTGAAGAACGGCAGCATCGTGTCCACGACTTGCGGGTCGACCTGGGTGGTCGCGTTGTTGTCGAGATAGATCGGTTCCATGGTTCAGCTCCTCGTCGCGTAGGCCTGGGCGGGCGTGGCCGGCACGACGCGCACGAACTCGCCGAGCACCTCGACCAGACGCTGCTGCACGCCGCCGAGCGTGGCGCCGGCCAGCTGGCAGCCGTTGCAGGCGCCGATCATGCGCACGTAGATGGTCTTGCCGTCGATGTCGACCAGCTCGATGTCGCCGTGATCGGCCTGCAGCTGCGGGCGCAGCTCCTCGATGGTCTTTTCGATCAGGCGTATGCGCTCGAGGTTGGTCATGCCGGCCGGTTTGCCCGGTTTGGCTGCCGCCTTGCCGGCGGGGACGAAGGCCTCGCCGCGCTCGGCCATGACGCGCGTGAGAATGTCCTCGATGCCTTCGTGGCAGGCGCCGCAGCTACCGCCGGCCTTGGTGTAGTTGGTCACTTCCTCGACGCTGGACAGGCGGTTCTCGCGCACCACGTTCTCGATCATCACGGCGTCCACGGCGAAGCACTTGCACACCAGATCGCCTTCCTCGTGGTCGTCCTCCCAGACTTCTCCGCGGTAGTTGGCGACGGCTGCGGCCAGCGCCTCGCGGCCCATCACCGAGCAGTGCATCTTCTCCGGCGGCAGGCCTTCGAGGAAGTCGGCGATGTCCTGGTTGCTGACCTTGAGCGCCTCGTCCAGCGTCAAGCCGCGCACGATCTCGGTCAGTGCGGAGCTGGAGGCGATCGCCGAGCCGCAGCCGAAGGTCTGGAAACCGGCCTCCGTGATGCGCTCGCTGTCGGGATCGACCTTCAGGGTCAGGCGCAGCGCGTCGCCGCAGGAAATCGAGCCGACTTCGCCCACGGCGTTGGCGTCGGCCACGGCGCCGGCGTTGCGCGGGTTATAGAAGTGCTCCTTGACCTTCTCGGAGTATTCCCACATGGCGGTGTCCTCCCGGGCGGGGCCGGTTCAGGCGGAAAAGGAGCTGCCGCAGGCGCAGCTCGACTGGGCGTTGGGGTTCTCGAACTTGAAGCCGGAACCATCGAGGCTGTCGACGAAGTCCACGGTGACGCCTTCGAGCAGCGGGGCGCTCAGCGGGTCGACGTAGACCGACAGGCCGTTGCAGTCGATGACGGCGTCGTCGCTCGCCGGGCTTTCCTCCAGGCGCATGCCGTACTGAAAGCCGGAGCAGCCGCCGCCGGTGATGGTGACGCGCAGCCCGGAGACGGGCTCGCTGCTCGACTTGATGAAGCGCTGCACGGCGCTGATGGCTTGTTCGGTCAGGGTCAGCATGACGTCTTCCTCGAAGCGTGGTAACTGGGTTCGAGAGTGTTTCAAGCAATAGAGGTGCCAAAGCCCGAAATTGCGCTGCAGACCCCGCCAGCGCTGGAGTTCGGGCTATGTTGGCGTGTGTGGCAAACGAGACCACGAAGCGATGCCGTGTGGCGGTTTTGTCGGTTTTGCTACACGGCGATGACCGTGTTCGCGAGGCATGGAATCGCCCCTGGAATGCAGTGTCGACAGGCCTGCCGGGCGATCGGCCGGCGTTTCCCGATCGCTGGTACGGCTTTTGCTGACGCTACAGGCACAAGCCACCGCTCGGCATTCTGGAGCACAAGCCATGCATATCGTCGTCTGTATCAAGCAGGTTCCGGACAGCGCGCAGATCCGCATTCATCCGGTGACCAACACCATCATGCGCCAGGGCGTTCCCGCGATCGTCAACCCTTATGACATGTTCGCGCTGGAAGAAGCGCTGCGTGTGCGCGACCGCCTCGGCGGCGGCAAGGTCACGGTGCTGACCATGGGGCCGCCCACGGCGGAGGCGGCGCTGCGCAAGTCACTGTCGCTCGGCGCCGATGACGCGGTGCTGCTGACCGACCGGCTGTTCGCCGGCTCGGACACGCTGGCGACCTCTTTCGCGCTATCGCAGGCCATCCTGCGTCTGAGCGAGCAGGAGCCGGTGGACATCGTCTTCACCGGCAAGCAGACCATCGACGGCGATACCGCCCAGGTCGGCCCGGGTATCGCTACGCGGTTGAATCTAAATCTGCTCACCTATGTGGCGAAGATCGAAAAGGTCGATCCGGAAGCCGGGAGCATCCGCGTGCACCGGCGCGCGGAAGGCGGCGTGCAGGTGCTCGAAGCGCCCATGCCCTGTCTGATCACCCTGCTCGAAGGCGTCAACACTCTGCGCCACGGTAGCATGCCCGACATGTTCCGCGCCGCGCGTACGCAGATCACGCGCTGGGGGCGCGAGGATGCCGGCATCGACGATCCGACGCGCATCGGCCTCAAGGGCTCGCCGACGGTGGTGACCAAGGTGTTCGCGCCCAAGCCCACTGCGGAGCCGGCAACGCAGCTCGAAGTCGCCGGACGCAGCCCCGCCGACGTCGCCGCAGACCTGGTCGAGCGGCTGTTCGACGACTCCGGCGATCTGGAGCGCTTGCTGCTGCGCCAGGCCGGGTGAACACGGAAGTAATGCGTCACATAACGAGGTAACGCGATGAACGCCAATACAGAAAACGCGCGGCCCAAAGGGCGGCGCTTCCAGCTCGACCCGAAGTTCGAGGCGTACAAGGGCGTCTGGGTCTTCGTCGAGCAGGAGCGCGGCGAGGTGCATCCGGTGTCCTGGGAACTGCTCGGCGAGGGGCGCAAGCTGGCCGACCAGCTCGGCGCCGTGCTCGGCGCGGTGATCCTGGGCGGAGGCGAGGAAGAGGCGCTGGCCGACGCGTTGGAAAAGGCCTGCGAGGAAGCCATCGGCTTCGGCGCGGATCTAGTCTACCTCGCCACTGGCGAAGTGCTCGCTGACTATCGCAACGAAACTTACACCAGCGCGCTGACCGATCTGGTCAACACGCACAAGCCGGAAATACTCATGCTCGGCGCCACCACCCTCGGCCGCGACCTGGCCGGCAGCGTGGCGACCACGCTGGGCACCGGGCTCACCGCGGACTGCACCGAACTCGACATCGACCCCGAGACGCGCAGCCTGATGGCCACGCGCCCGACCTTCGGCGGCAGCCTGCTGTGCACGATTCAGACGCTCAACTACCGCCCGCAGATGGCCACGGTGCGACCGCGCGTGATGGCCATGCCCGCGGTGGACCCGGCCCGCAGCGGCGAGATCGTGCGCAGCGGCTTCGGCATGAGCGAGGACGACGTGCTGGCCAAGGTGCTGGAGTTCATTCCCGACGAGGCTCGCGAGGGCGCGCAGTTGCCCTATGCCGAGATTATCGTCTCGGGCGGGCTGGGCATGGGCAAGCCGGAGAACTTCAAGCTGCTGTTCGATCTGGCCGGAGTGCTCGGCGCCGAGGTCGGCGCCAGCCGGCCGGTGATCCAGGCCGGCTGGGTCGAGGCCGACCGCCAGGTCGGGCAGACCGGCAAGACGGTGCGCCCGCGGCTGTACATCGCCGCTGGCATCTCCGGCGCGGTGCAGCACCGCGTCGGCATGGAGGGCTCCGACGTCATCGTCGCGATCAACAGCGATCCGCAGGCGCCCATTTTCGATTTCGCCACCTACGGCATCGTGGGCGACGCGGTGCAGATCGTGCCCGCGCTGACCGAGGCCTTCCGCAAACGGCTTGCGGTCACTCGCGCGGCGAGCTGACCGGGATCACTGGAGGATCATCGCAATGAGCGAATATTTCGACGCCATCGTGGTCGGCGCCGGTCCGGCGGGCAACGCTGCCGCCTACACGCTGGCCAAGGGCGGCCTGAGCGTGCTGCAGATCGAGCGCGGCGAGACGCCCGGATCGAAGAACGTGCAGGGCGCCATTCTCTACTCCGACGCGCTGGAGCGGATCATTCCCGATTTCCGCGAGGACGCGCCGCTGGAGCGGCCGATTCTGGAGCAGCGCCTGTGGGTGCTGGACGACGCCTCGTACATCGGCAGCACCTACCGCTCCGAGGAGTTCAAGAAGGGGCCGCCCAACCGCTATACCATCATCCGCGCGGAGTTCGACCGCTGGTTCTCCTCCAAGGTGCAGGAGGCCGGTGCGCTGGTCATCTGCGAGACCACGGTCACGCAGCTGCTGCGGGATCCGGCGGGCAAGGTCGTGGGGGTGCGCACCGACCGCACGGACGGCGACATCCATGCCGACGTGGTGGTGCTGGCCGACGGGGTGAACTCGCTGCTGGCGCAGCGCGCCGGCTTTCACGGCGAGCTGCAGCCCAAGGACGTCGCCCTGGCGGTCAAGGAGGTACTGTTCCTGTCGCCGCAGGTCATCGAGGACCGCTTCAACGTGGGCGAGGACGAGGGCGTGGTAATCGAGATGATGGGCAAGATCACCCAGGGCATGATCGGCACCGGCTTCCTCTACACCAATCGCGAATCGCTGACCATCGGTGTGGGCTGCATGGTGTCGAGCTTCAAGGAAGGCGGCATTCCGCCCTATCAGTTGCTCGAGGACATGAAGAACCACCCGGCGATCCGCCCGCTGCTGCGCGACTCGGAGGCCAAGGAGTATGCCGCCCACCTCATCCCCGAGGGCGGCTACAAGTCCGTGCCGCAGCTCTACGGCGACGGCTGGGTGATGGTCGGCGACGCCGCCGGTTTGGTCAACGCGGTGCATCGCGAGGGTTCCAACCTGGCGATGACCAGCGGTCGCCTGGCGGCCGAGACCATCATCGAACTCAAGAGCGAATCCTGTCCCATGGATGCGCGCTACCTGACCGAGTACAAGCGACGCCTGGACGGCAGCTTCGTCATGGCCGACCTGAAGAAGTACAAGGACGTGCCCGACACCCTGCACGCCCGCCCGCAGCTGTTCACCACCTATCCCGAGCTGATGAGCCGCGCGGCCATGCACATGCTGCATGTCGACGGTACGGACAAGAAGTCCAAGCAACGCCAGATCTTCCGCGAGTTCCGCGAGCAGCGGGGCTTGCTGGGAGCCGCTTCCGACGCCTATAAAATGTGGAGGGCGCTGAGATGACGACGACGCAGGTCAAGATCGAGGAAAAGCTGTTCCAGAACCGCTACCGGGTCGACGAAGGGCGACCGCACGTCAGCCTGCGCAAGGCCGAGGTGTGTCGTGACGAGTGCACCGACAAGGTATGCACCCACTGCTGCCCGGCCGGCTGCTACACGCTCGATGCCGACGGCGGCGTGACGCTCACCACCGACGGCTGCCTCGAATGCGGCACCTGCCGGATCATCTGTTCGGATCATCAGAACGTCGAATGGTGGTATCCGCGCGGCGGCTACGGCATTCTGTTCAAGTTCGGGTGAATGCCGTGATGTTTTTGCTGACGGGCTTGGAGAGCGCGCATGACGGGCAAAAAACCGGGTAGCGGGCAGCGCATGCTGAAGAACGGCGCACGGGCGGAGGCGGATCCGCCGCGCCCGGCCGCGGACGAGGCCAGCGCCGTTCCTTCGCTGCTGCCTAGCCTGTTCATGGCCGCGGTCGAGCAGGCGCCGGTGGCGATCTCCATCACCGACGACAGGGCGAACATCCTCTACACCAACGCGGCGTTCACTCGCGTCACCGGCTATCAGCGCAAGGACATCATCGGGCGCAACGAATCGGTGCTGTCGCACAAGGTCACGCCGCGCGCGTTGTATGAAGAGTTGTGGCGCCACCTGAGCGAACGCCAGCCGTGGACAGGCACGCTGCTCAACCGCAGTCGCGACGGCGCCCCTTATCTAGCTGAGGTCACCATCGCGCCGGTGGTCGATGCCGACGGTCGCGCCACGCATTTCATCGGCATGCATCGCGACATCACCGAGATGCATCGTCTGGAGCGCGGACTGCGCGACCACATGGCGCTGGTCGAATCGGTGTTTACCCTGGCGCCGGTCGCCATCGTCCTGATCGACTCTGACGGTGAACTCATCCGCGAGAACGCCGCCTATCTGCGGCTGCGCAGCGAACTCGGCTGCGATCCTGCGGAACGCGTGTTCACCACGCTCGGGCTGTCGCTGACCGGCTGGACAGAAGCCGGCGCGCTGGCACAGTTCAAGGACCGCGAAGTGGGCGTCGGCGGCGAGGAGGGCGGTCGCCCGACGCGCTGGCTGAGCTGTTCCACCACGCGCGTGGACGGTGTCGAGAGCCGGCCCGACGCTTTCTTCGAACCCGAGTCCAAGGGTTACCTGTTGCTGGCGGTCAATGACGTGAGCACCCAGCGCCGGCGCCAGGAGGAACTGCGCATCAGCGCGCTGCGCGCCGTGCTGACCGAACATGAACTCACCGAGGGCGTGCGCGAGACCGTCAACGGTGCGCGCTTCCAGCTCGACGGCCTGATCAGCAGAATCGAGGCCCTGCAGGGCCTGCTCGAACGCCGTGCCCAGCCCGAGGATGCGGGCATCCAGCAGGCGCTGACACTGGCCCGCGAAGCCGGCGAAGAAGCGACGCGACGGTTGTCCGATGCGCTGCCGCCCGAGCATCGCGGTCATCGCTCCACGGTCAATCTGAACGAGCTTCTGCGCGACGTGCTGGCCATGAACACGCCGCTCATGCTGGCTGCGGGCGTGGTCGTCGACTGGCAGCCGGAGCGCTCGCTGCCGCCGTACTGGGGCGATTCCGTCGCGCTGCAGGACCTGTTCAAGCAGCTCGTGGAGAACGCTCTGGACGCGCTGCACGAGGTGCCGTCCGACGCCCGTTCGCTGCTGATCCGCAGTGAGCTGCGCAATGGTGAGATCGAGATCGTGATCGAGGACACGGGGCCGGGCATCGCTCCCGAGCGCCAGTTCAAGGTGTTCGAGCCCTTCTACACCACCAAGGCCGGCAACGGCCGGGCGGGCATGGGGCTGTCCATCGTGCAGAACGTGATTAATGCGCACGACGCGCTGATCTGGATTGATCCCGAGCATACGCCCGGCACTAGTATCCACGTCGTATTTCCCCTCTCGTCGCGCTCGCAGCGACACGCCGCGGATTCATGAGCGCGGGCGGCGACACGGACAACCGCCTGCAGTTGCTGCAAAGCCAGCTGCAGACGCTCTACCGGCTGGGCCTGGTGTTCAGCCGTGCCGAATCCTTGCGCCCGACGCTCGAAGCCGTGCTCGCGATCCTGCATGACGAGGCCGGCCTGCTGCACGGCATGGTGGCTCTGCGCGAGCCCGATGGTGCGGCCCTGTCGGTCTATGCCGTGCATGCCGAGATCGCCGACCGCGAGGCTCTGCGCTACCGTAGCGGCGAGGGCGTGGTCGGCTGGGTGCTGGCGCAGCGCGAGCCGGTGATGGCCGTGCGCCTGTCCGAAGAGCCCCGCTTCCTGGATCGCATGGGCCTGTACGACCGCGAGCGGCCGTTCCTGGCCGTGCCGATCCCCATTGGCGATGCGGTGTCGGGCGTAATTGCGGTACAGCCTTCGACTCCGGCGGTATTGTCCGAGCAGGCCGCTTTCCTGGAGATGATCGCCGACTTCATCGGCAGCAGCGTCCAGCGCGTCTGGGAGGCCGAGCGCGGCCAGCGGGCGCTGCAGGAAGAGCGCGATTCCCTGCGCCGCCAGTTGCGCGGCGAATACGGCTTCGACACGCTGGTCGGCCATGCGCCGGCCATGCGCCGCGTGTTCGAGCAAGTGCGGCAAGTGTCGAAGTGGAACACCACCGTGTTGATTCGCGGCGAATCCGGCACCGGCAAGGAACTGATCGCCAACGCCGTGCATTACAACTCCCCGCGCGCCAGCACCGCGTTCGTCAAACTCAATTGCGCGGCGCTGCCCGACAACCTGCTCGAATCCGAACTGTTCGGTCACGAGAAGGGCGCCTTCACCGGCGCCGTGGCGAGCCGGCGCGGCCGTTTCGAACAGGCCGCCGGCGGCACCATCTTCCTCGACGAGATCGGCGAGATCACCCCTGCCTTCCAGGCCAAGCTGCTGCGCGTGCTGCAGGAAGGCGAGTTCGAACGCCTGGGCGGCACGCGCACGCTGCGCGTCGACGTGCGCGTGATCGCCGCTACCAACCGCAACCTCGAGGATGCGGTGGTCAAGGGCGAGTTCCGCGAGGATCTCTACTACCGCCTCAACGTCATGCCGATTTTCTTGCCGCCGCTGCGCGAACGCCTGGGCGATCTACCCGAACTGACGCGGTTTCTGCTCGATCAGATCGGCCAGCGCCAGGGCCGGACCCTGAGCATCACCGAGGGCGCGTTGCGCGCCCTGGCCGCGCACGACTGGCCGGGTAACGTGCGCGAATTGGAGAACTGCCTGGAACGGGCTGCCGTCATGAGCGAAGAGGGCGTGGTCGACAGCGACTTGGTGACGCTGCCCGGCCTGACCCAGCGCGCCCAGGCCGAAGAGATTGCCGCCCCCCCGCCGGCGGCGGATCTGCACGATCCCGAACTCAGCGAACGCGAACGCGTGGTCGCCGCCCTGGAACAGGCCGGCTGGGTGCAGGCCAAGGCGGCGCGTTTGCTGGGCATGACGCCGCGGCAGATTGCGTATCGGATTCAGACCTTGAAGATACAGGTGCGGCAGATTTGAGGGGGATGTTCGGGGCTGTGTTATGTCATGGTAGCTAGAACTCATGCCCAATCTTTAGGTTGTTAAATTGTTTTGACCCTATAGCGATCAGCAGCCTCGTTTCCCTGTATGGCGGCTCGTTTGCATGGCGATCAACTCAACTGTAACGATGGCTCATTATCCCAGACTCACGATCAGCACAGACGCCTCGGGCGAATAAATCAGCGCTTCCCCAATGGTTTGGGGCTTGTTGCCAGATGAAACAGTTCGACGAACCAGCGTTGAAGGAATTCTATTCGGAACTCTCAAGCGATCATGGCATCTCGGTAAAGAGATTCCTTCAGATCGAGCGCGAATTATTTGGGCGATCTCGATCAGATGGCGATGTTGCAGCTTATCGTCTTGGAAAGGGTGTTTGGAAAAAGTTGCGGGATGAGGTTGTTCCCGTGGCTACCTTTCTGAGGAGCCTTGAACAGGCGCACCCGACGTTTACCATTCACTAGGTAATCAGCAATACGATCCTGTGGAGGCATGGTCCTTCCTCAATAGGACCCTTGGCGAAGCTTCATACCCAGATTGGTGGTTTATTCTTTTCCTAACCGGTGGAGGTTGCATGCGGAAGAAGGCGAATCACCTGAAGAAATGATGAGGCGAGCAGGAGTCATTCAAGAGGGTGAGAACATGGGTAGAGACTTAAGCCAGTGGCGGGTCGGCTGGGGTCGCTACAGTTCCAATCAATTCAAGCAGATATACGAGAAGATTCAGCAAATATCGCAGTGGCGTTAAAGAGGCCAACAAGTGATTTTGCAATTACGGCGACACCTTACTATTTTCGTTATTTTTTGAAGATGCTCGACATGAGCATAAATTGGTGTAATTGGTAAGGTGTCACCGTAATCACGTCCAGGCCCGGGCCGCCGGGCGGGGCGGCCAGTGACCTACAGCTTCGGCGAAGACTGGTCCGGCGACCATTGCCAGAAGGTGGCGCCATAGGCGCTGCCCTCGATGGCGGGCAAGACATCGTCTTTCTTGAAATGGCGACGCGAGTCCGCCTTGGCGGGCGTGAACCACCAGCCGGCACGCGGGCAGGGCTGGCCGGCTTCGACGCTGGGCGGCGTGTCCGGCGCTGTGGCTGACGGCAGGCCGCGGGCGAAGTCGATCAGGTCCTTCGGATAGTACTCGTGGTCGCGGTAGCTGCTGTCGTCGATGTCCCAGAGGTAGGTGACCAGTTCGCCAGCGAACGGAAGGCATCCGGGTGCATCAGGACGCGTTCGGATTCGACGTTCTTGCCGGTGATGGCTTTGACGACGAACTCGAACAGCCCGTCACGGCCGCGGTTCGGGAAGCCGGCGTCTTCGTAGCGGTCGATCCAGCTGACGATGGTATCGACGCCTTCGCGGTAGCCAAGCAGTACTGCCAGGGATATTAGCCAGAAGATCCGAACATAGCCTTCAATGTACGTAAGATCGAGGTACGGAACGTAGTCACCGTCCACGTCCGGGAGAAGTTCGTTCTTGATGGCGTCGTCGTACTCTTCGATGATTTGGGGTATGTCGGCGGCCAGCGCCGGAACGGATACGCCGGCGGTGTATTTGAGGATCAAATATTCAAAATCGTCGCGTGCGATGGCCCGGCGGTGGCTGCTCGCGACCTTAGGTCTCGGGTTCTTGCTTAATGACTCGCGTGCGAGTTTTGGGCCTAAGAGGTAGCCTTCTTCCAAGCCCATAGAGTTACCTGGATCGAGCAGCTGTTGCCGGCGACTTTTCAGTATCGTGTCCTTGTCGAGCATTGCTTAGAACCCCGTGTCGGCCGATGGTGACTGAGTTTCTCCACCGCGGGGTTTGCGTGGCTTCGGCCTGGTCTGATCGATTTTCTTCATGATGTCCGAGCTTCCGATGTCGATGAAGACATAAGTCCGCGCGCCATTTGCCGCGCCCGGTTGACAGACAAACACCCAGCGGGCGTATTCAGCGTCTCTGATTTCGGTCTCCTTGCTTTTCACTTTGGCATCAGTCGTGCCATTCCTTTTCAAGGCTGGTTTCAATCTCCGGGTCCATGGGCCGTCCGATGTGCTTGGCCTCGAGCACCACGAACTTCGGATACGTGGCGGTCTTGGGCTCGCCGGCATAGTCGTAGATGGCCTTGGGCGGTGCGCTGCCCGGGGGCAGGAACAACAGCTTGCCGGGTCTGGGGGTTTGCACGAAGCCGGGGAACGGGGCCGGCAGGTTCATGGGCGCACGCTTCTCGAACAGTCCGTCCAGGCCCGGGCCGCCGGGCGGGGCGGCCAGTGTGGCATAGGCGAGTGCGGCTTCCATAATGCCGTGGGCGTTTTCCTCGCAGTGGCGCCCGTTGCTACAGCTTCGGCGAAGACTGGTCCGGCGACCATTGCCAGAAGATGGCGCCAAAGTCGCTGCCCTCAATGGTCGGGAAAACATCGCCTTTCTTGAAATGGCGACGGGAGTTCGCCTTTGCGGGCGTGAACCACCAGCCGGCACGCGGGCAGGGCTGGCCGGCTTCGACGCTGGGCGGCGTCTTCGGTACGGTGGCCGACGGCAGGCCGCGGGCGAAGTCGATCAGGTCCTTCGGATAGTACTCGTGGTCCCGGTAGCTGCTGTCGTCGATGTCCCAGAGGTAGGTGACCAGGGCAGCTTCGAACGCCCAATAGCCGAAGAAGGACGAACGGCCAGGCGGGTCCTTGTGGAAGCCCCACCAGTAATTGCCCTTCATGGCCTTGTACCAGTTGTCGAGGTAGGTGGCGACGAAGGCGGGCTTTTCGGCGTCGTCCACGACCGTGGCCTTCGCCAGAGAACGGAAGGCGTTCGGGTGCATCAGGACGCGTTCGGATTCGATGTTGTGTCCCGTGGCGGCCTTGACGATGGATTCGAACAGGCCGTCACGGCCACGATTCGGGAAGCCGGCGTCTTCGTAGCGGTCGATCCAACTGACCACGATGGCGGCCCCCTCGCGATAGCCGAGCAGTACCGACAAGGCCATCAGCCACAGGATGCGAACGTAACCTTCGATGTAGGTTAGATCTAGGTAAGGGACGTAGTCGCCGTCTACGTCCGGAAGCACTTCGTTTTGGATCGCTTCATCGAACTCATTGATGATGCGGGTGATGTCGCGAGTCAGTTCGGCGACAGGTACGCCTGCCGTGTATTTTAGGATCAGGTATTCAAAGTCTTTGCGAGCGATAGCACGGCGTTCTCTATTTGCGACTTTTAGGCGTGGATTTTCACTCAAGGAGTCTTTAGCTAATTTTATGCCCAGCAGGTAGCCCTGTTCCTTGCCGACGGAATTACCAGGATCAAGCATTATCTGTCGCCGGATTTTGAGAATGATGTCCTTGTCGAGCATGCTCTAGTACCCCGTATCCGTCGATGGCGCCTGCGTCTGACCGCCGTGCGGCTTACGCACTTTCGGTTTGGTTTGGTCGATTTTCTTCATGATGTCCGAACTGCCAATGTCGATGAACACGAAGGTGCGAGCGCTCTCTGTTGCGCCGGGCTGGCAGACGAAGACCCAGCGAGCAAAACCGGTCTTTCTTATCTCGGATTCTTTACTTTCGATTTTGGCTCCAGACATGCCGTTTTTTTCTAACGCTGGGGCTATTCGGTCTTCAACCCACGCTTCACTCATTTGCCGCCCGCCACAGGTATTCTTCAGCCTATGCCGGGCGCCTCTCTGGAACCCGTCCGGATTGCCCTCCGGGTCCATGGGCCGTCCGATGTGCTTGGCCTCGAGCACCACGAACTTCGGATACGTGGCGGTCTTTGGCTCGCCGGCATAGTCGTAGATGGCCTTGGGCGGTGCGCTGCCCGGGGGCAGGAACAACAGCTTGCCGGGTCTGGGGGTCTGCACGAAGCTGGGGAACGGGGCCGGCAGGTTCATGGGCGCACGCTTCTCGAACAGTCCGTCCAGGCCCGGGCCGCCGGGCGGGGCGGCCAGTGTGGCATAGGCGAGCGCGGTTTCCATAATGCCGTGGGCGTTTTCCTCGCAGTGGCGCCCGTTACGGTTATTGTCCTCCTGCTGGGGCTGGCATTCGGGGTTGGTCGCATTGGTGGTGATTTCGGTCTGTACGTCGGTCCACGGAACCACCAGCGTGTCGTTCTTCTCGGCCTGTTCGAGCCGCATCCGTCGAAGTTCTTCGTCCTCGCCTTCGTTCAGGGGCGAGGAATACAGCATCAGCGAGAGGGCCACGAGCCAGGGCGAGAAGCGAACCGTACCGCCGAGCAAACGCTCCAGAGCACCGGCCGCCGGGGCGGCCTCGGGCAGTGGAGCGGGTGCTACGGCAGGCGGTGCGGTCGGCGTCGGCGTCGGCGATCCGGGATACGGTCCGACAAAGCCCATGAGCGCCTGATTCTTTCGGTGCTGTGCGGTTTCGACCTGATGGGCTTCGGCGCGCAGGATGTCGATCCATTGCGTGACCTCGGCGCGGGCCTTCTTTCTGGCGCCGGCCCAGTCGAACTGCTCGACGTAAGTGCGCGCGGCGCCGTAGCTCAGGCTGTGCATAAAGGCCTGTATCCGGGGCCAGGGCTCGCCGTCGAACAGCAAGGAGACGAAGGTGAACGCTGCGCCGTAGGTGGGCATGAAACCGCCGAAGAAATAGCCCAGGGCCAGGTTCTCGCGGCTCTTGACCTGCGGGGCCCAGAGATAGCCGGTGAAGGCCTGCACTAGCTGTGTGAAATCCTGTTCGTCGTGAAAGCCCTGCACGCGCGAGAGCCACTGTCCGACAATACGTTCGGCGGCCTGTCGCTCGTCGACGACCTCGCCGGTGTAGAAGGAGTGCAGGAAGGTGCGCACGTCTTCGACGGCCTGGCGAACGGCCGCGGCAAGAGCGGTCCGATTCGGCTGACGGGCCGAGCCGGCTGATGGAGTGCTCATGAGCGCACCACCGTGTTCACCAGAGCGAGGCCCGCATCAGCGTCGGAGGCACTGCCCGCATGTGGGTTGTCGGCGTTGCCCTGAGCCGCCCAGGGCCGCGCATCCTCGCCGAGGCTCATGCGGCCGCCTCCGAGCGGCACGCCTTCCAGACGGGCGAAGCCCTGTGCATCCAGCGTGCCGCTGCGTGAAGTGCCGTTCTGGAAAGTGACCTTGAAGGGGGCGCCCTTAATCGCTTCGGTGTCGTCATACTTGGCGATAATCTCAGTGTGACCCCGTATCTCTCCCAACCGGCCGCTCGGCAACGCCTCCAGCGCCGCCGGCTTGCTGGCCGGCCCCATGAATGCATGCGAGGCGCTCTTGACCGTGAAGCTGCCGGGGCAGGACAGGGTGACGCCGCCGCCTTTGAGGCTCACCGTGCACTGACCGGCCTTGAGCACGACGGCCTGCTTGGCCAGCACCTTGAGCTGCCCGCCGGCGGAGGCGAGCGTGACGCTCTTGTCGGCCAGCACCTGCAGCGCGTCGGCGTGGGCCTCGATGCTGAGGGGGCCGTGGTTGGCGATCGTCTTGAGTCCGCCGGCGACGGCGTAGAGGCCCACGCCGTCGCCGGCCGCGGCGCCGAGGGCGGCGCCAGCGGCCAGATGGGCGTCGCGCTGGGCGGTCAGGTGCAGGTGGCGCCCGGCGAAGACCGCGGCGCTCTCGGGCGTGGTGAACGCCAGCCGCTCGGGGCTTTCGATCAGCACGGCCGGTTCGGCGAAGCGTTCCACCGGTGCGCCGCCGTTGCGCTTGGCGCCTGCGGGTTTGGTCGCGCTCTGACCATTGACGGGGCCGGCGTACTTGCCGTCCTGCGCGGGGTCGAGTGCGCGGTGGAGATCGCTCTGCGCGGTGTTCGCATCGAGACCCGTGGCCTTGGCCTGGGCCGCCGCTGTGTCGAGGCGCCGGGCGGTGGCGCCGGCGGCGGCGAGCTGGCCGTTGGCGCCGGCGGCGTCCATCTGAGTGGATTGGCCCTGCGGGCGCGCGCTGGCCGAGAGCAGCAGGCCTTCGCCGGCGCGCACCACGGTCCAGCCGCGGCTGCCCAGCTCGAAGCCCTCGCCGCGGTAGCCGAAGCGCCGGTTGTCCTGCTGAGCGATGAGATAGCCGAGGTCGAGGCGGCTGTCGCTCAGCGTGTGGGACAGACTGTGGCGCAGCTGCCCGCTGGCGTCGTCGAGTACCCAACGGCTGGCGTTGCGGCCGTCGAGGCCTTGCGTCCGTACGCCGCTGAGCGTGCCGGGGTGGTTGGCATCGCTGTTCTCGCCTGCGGCGAACGGCGGTGCGGCGCGGCCGTTGTAGAGCTGACCGACGACGACGGGCTGGTCGATGTCGCCGTGGGTGTATTCGACCAGAACCTCCGATCCGATGCGCGGCACGAAGCTGTGACCGTGGTGCGCGCCGGCAGCGGTTTCGGCCACGCGCACCCAGGTGCCCGAGCGGTCGTCGTCGGGCGCGTGGCCCTGCGGGTTGGCGCTGCTGGCCGCGTCGGCGAGTCCGCCGGGCAGGGGAGCGGTGCCGCGCTGCCAGGGGAATTGCAGGCGGACCTGGTGGTCGCGGGTGCCGGTGAGCGCCTCGCCCGGCACGCCGACCACGACGGCGCTGCTGCCGCCGGGGGCGAGCGGGCGGTCGCGGTGCGCCGGCGCGATCGGGGTGCCGGCCGCGATGGCGTCGAAGTGCTGGCGGTAGCTGCCTGCGCCCAGTTCGGCGTCGGCCTGCGTGCCGTGCAGGTGCGCCAGACCGGTGCCGACGTTGTTGGTGGCCCGGTGGTTGACCGACAGCGGTACGAAGTCCGCAGCGGAGATGTCCGGGTGCTGGGTGAGCGTATAGCGCTTGCCTGCCTCGAGGGTGCGTACCGCACCCTGGCCGTAGAACGTACGAGCGGGCAAACGCAGTGCGTCGAGGTGATGAGCCGCGTATTGCCTGGCCTGGGCCGCGGTGTCGAAACGGGTGCTGCGGTCGGCCTCGAAAACGTCCAGGCCGGGCAGTTCCGGGGCGTTTGCATCGGCTGGCGCCTGCGCGTTGCCGGCTACGCTGAGGACTTGTGCGGGCTCCCAACTGGCGGTCTCGACGCGGTCGGAGGCCCACTGGCGATGCTCGCTGAATCGGGTGACGGCGTCGGTGGTCTCGGTGGCGTCGACGCGGTGGAAGCGCAGCAGTGGGGGGGTGCCCTCGGGTGGCGACTGGCTGGCTTGGGTATCGAAAATGACCAGGGTGTGGCCGGGATCGTCCTGATCGTCCGCCGTGGCGCCTTGATCGTGCTCGAAGCGGAAGGGGTCTTGTCCTGGAAGATGAGTGCGTTGCGGCGCGTGCGCAGGAAGGCCAGGCCGGACTCCATCACCAGGCGGTAGCGGGCCAGTCCGCCGTCGGCTCCGAGCGCGGCGGCGTGGGTGAGGTAGCCGTGCCAGAGCCGTCGGCCGCCGTCGGCGCGGGCCAGCCCCAGGCTTGCCGGCTGGCCTAGCAGCGCTTGCAGGTCTAGGAAGGCGGAGGCGCTGACGCAGTCGAGTTCGAAGCGAAAGTCTTCGTTGACGGCTTCGCGGCCCTGGAACTGCTCGACCAGCAGGCCGTCGGCGGCAGGGGTCTCGAGCGTGATGAAGCGCGTGGTTTGCGAAAGCAGATCAAGCCAGGCGGAGAGGTTTGTTGCTTCCATAAACTGTGACCTCGATGGGTGGTCTTTCGGGCGCAACAGCGCACCGCGCAGTGGTGCTAGTTCTTGAGAATCCGGAAGTCGATGCGGCGGTTGCGCGCGCGCCCGGCGGCGGTGTCGTTGCTGGCGATGGGGTTGTCGGGACCCATGCCGCTGATGGACAGCCGGGCTGCGGGAATGCCTTTGCCGACGAGGTAGTCCTTTACCGCGCTGGCGCGCGCGAGACTCAGTTCGATGTTGGCCTGGCGGTTGCCCACGTTGTCGGTGTTGCCCACGACGTTGATGAAGGGGTCATGGAGTTTCTTGATGGTGGCGGCCATGTCGTCGAGCACGGCGCGACCGGCGGCGGTGAGATTGGCGCTGCCGCTTTCGAATTGCACGGTGCGGTCGGCGAGCGTGTTGTCGAGGATTTTCTGCTTGGACACGCTTATGCGCAGATGTTGCTTGATGCCGTAGTGGGAGTCGAAATCACCCGAGAGCTTGCTCAGGACCTGCTGGCGAACCGCTTCGTTGGGGACTTCACCGCTGATGTCGATGATGTTTCCCTGAATCTTGAGCCAGCCTTTGGATACCTGCTTGAGATCGGGGCCGATCATGCCGGTCACATATCGGCTCCAATTGGCCGGGGCCACGACGCCGCCGACCGACAGGCGATCGACGACGTGGTCGGCGCCGTACAGTTTGCGCAGGTGCGCGAGCACGCTGGCCTTGGTGGCCTGGTCGGGGACGGTGCCGCTGACGGTGACCATGCCGTCAGCGGCGGGGGGCGCTGCATCTGAGGGTTGGGCCAGCGCAGCGGCGCTGCAGAACAACAGCAGGCATGCGAGAGCACCGCCCAAAACACCGCGCTGGGTACTGCGGCCGTGGGAGCACCTCCGCACCGGGGCTTCTGTATCGCCGGCTCCGCCTGCGGCGATGCCCCGAATGGCTGGGGCGCGTCGCGGCTGTAGCGCGACGCCTGTGTCGTGTTTTGAAATGAGGTTTGGAGAAATCCGCATGGAGGTCATGCTCCGAGAAATGTCTCACGAAAGGTGTTACGCGCGGTGCGCAGCGAGAGGCCGTCCTGGCTCGTATAGGCGGAGAGCTTTTTCAGCGTGGGTTCTTCGCGCACGTGGTCCTCGACCCAGTCCGGGTCGTCCAGTGCAATGAAATGCTGCTGCGCGGCGTTCGGATCGAACATCGCCTGCAGGCTCAAACCCTGGACACCGTTGAAACTCACCGCAAGAGCGGGCTGCGGACCCTGGCGCATCATCAGCAGTAGTTCGAAATCGGCGCGGGAGAGAAAACCGGCGATGAGGTCCAGCCAGAGCGTGGATGCCAGATTGCGGTAGAGAGGGTCGCGCGGCAGCGGCAGCATCAGTCCTTTGCCGATGCGCGCGGCGCCGTTGTTCATCACCGGCTGCAGAAGAACGCCGAGCGCCAGCAGAATGCGGCGCGGCGAAACTGATTCTTCGCGCGAGGCAAGCAGTTCGCCCAGGCTTGCCAGGGTCTGCATCTCGAGAAAGTCCTGGAAAGCGGGATTGAGCGTTTCATAGAGCACATTGACGTTGGCCCGGTTCTCCGTCATTTCGGTCAGGGGGGCGGAGGGATCGGAGGCGTCATAGGCCATTTGCGTCTCTCGTTCCAGGCGCGCCCACAGGCGGGAGAACGCCAGTGAACTGCGCGAGAGGAAGGCGAGCGGCTGCGGCACTTCCATCGATACGCCGGCCATGAACGGAAAGCGCCGGCCGGAGGCGTCGGTGCTGGGCAGCAGGTGGCCGGCCACGGCGGCGCGGCTGCGGGAGCCTAGAATGGCGAAGTTGAGCGGCTGGCCCAGATCGTAGAGCTGCTTCCAGGCAACGTCCTTGGACAGCAGCTCCAATCCCTGGCCGGCCCAGCGGTCGAGCATGGCGATGAGGGGTGGGTTGCTGCCCAGCGCCTTGAGAAAGTCGCCACGCCCCGGCAGTTTGCCGAAATAGCTGATGTTGAGTGACAGTTCGCCGTTCATGAGGCGGGCTCCGTGGCTGGGCGGGGAGTAGAGGCGGCGCGAATCTCGCCGACGACGGTGGCGGGAAGGGTGGATCCCTGCAGTCCTTGCTTTTGCGAGCCATCGGCATTGGTCTGGGCACCGCTGATCAGCTTCAGGTGCACCGTGACGCCGATCTTCCCGCGGGTCCAGGTAAGGGTGTAGGTGCCGTCGGCCTTGTTGAGCTTGGCGTCGGCGGCGCGCACCAGCATTCCCAGCGCATTGGCGCCGACGAAATTCTCGACCGTCACGTTGAGTCCGTCATAGGTCACCGCGCTGATCTTGACCGTCGGGTTGCTCTGCGTGCTGTCCCAGACGAAGGACTGCCACTGCGGAGGCGTGTTGCGGTAACGCAGTGTCTGGCCGTTGATGTCGATGGTGTATTCGCTGATGCCGCCGCTGCCTGGTTCGGGCTCGATCTGGAACACCGTGCGGGTGTCGGAACCGGCCGTTTGTCCCAGCGGCGCGACCCATTGGGGAAAGCGGGTCATGAGACGTGGCGAGAGCGTGATGCCCATGTCGGCCCATTGCTTCGCCGTGAGTGTGTTGCCTCGTCGGTTGACCAGCGGGCCGAGCGTGCCGTCGGCAAAGTTCGCAATAGCTCCGGATGGGCCGAAGATCTGTGCGATCTCGCTGTTGGTGGCCTGCACCTGGCTGTTGGTGTCAAAGGGATATTTTTTGGCGAGATCCTTCTTGAACGGAGCGTAGACCTGGGCGGTCCACACCTTGTTGATTTCGGTCTCGGTGGGTTGCACCAGGGCCTTGAAGCTCTGCGTCAGAGGGGCGAGCAGCAGCGGACGCAGGATGCTGCGCTGGCGATGGTCAATGCCGTCGAGCATCTGCTCGTCGACGAGTTGTAGCCCCGACGACAGTTCTGAACCGCTGCCGTTGAGCGTCTTCTGCATGAGCGTGCGTGTGCCGGGGCCTGGATCGCCCTGATTGCTGATCGCATTGAGACGGGTACGCAGCATGGCGAGTGCGGCGAGATAGTCGTGCAGCAGCGTGGGCTTGCCCTTTTGCGCGACGGTCATCAGCTGGGCGACACCGGAGAACGCGCTGCCGACAGGCCCGGTGTGCAGCTTGCCGTCGGGCCACTTGATGCTGGCGGGGTCGATATGCACGCGTGACGGCTGGCGGCGCAGGATGGCGCGCTTGAACCATTCAAAGAAACCGCCGTGGGAGGACTTCAGCCCGGGGGGGATGGGGTTGTCCCAGGAGGTTTGGTAGTAAACCGTTTTGAGCAAGCTGCGCATCGGGGAGGTGTCAGGGTCCCCGAGCGTGTTCATGTCCGCCACTGCGGCGTTGAAGCTGGCGAATCGTACGATGGAAACGTCGCGAAGGAACTGGGTCCAGGCGTCTATGTAACCTTTGTCATAGAGCGCGGTCAGACGTTTTTGTATCTCGGCCGGGCTGTGGGTCTGGCTCAGATCGGTTTTCTGGGACGTCTGCAGTACCCAGTCACTGGTGTTGAGCTGGTTGTGGGCGGCGTCGTGAATGGCCTTTTTGACGTAGCCCTTCCACGCTTCACGAGTGAAGGCGCCGGGTACCTGATAGTTCCCATGCAGCAGTTCGGCGCCGCGCGGGTCGAGTATCGAGGCCACGCTGATCGGTGAAAATCGCGTGGCCGCGCGGGCCTTGATTTCAACGTATACGCGGTTGATCGCGGGCATGCCCAGCATGACCTGGCGTAGTGCCTGGCGGCTGTCGCCAACGAGCACGATCTGGTTGTTGACGGTCGGCCAGTTGGTTTGCTTGTACTGGGAGGCATAGAAGCTCGCTAACTTATCGGCTGTGGCGAGCACCTGGTCGCTGCTCATCATGCCGCGATTGGCTTCGAGCCAGCCGCTCCAGAAACGCTCGATGTGATTGGCCAGGTAAACCGGTTCGACGCGCTGGGCGTTGCCCAGCATCAGATAGGTCTTGAGCGCGTTGTAGGCATCTTCGGTGTTCGTGGGCGAGGGGGCCCGCTCGTCTCCCGGCAATGCCTGGACGGTGCTGCCGGCTTTGCCTTTCGAGGTGGTTTGTCCCAGTTGCTTGCCGTGTGCCACCACCTTTGTGAGATAGCTTTCGAGGTTCTGGGTGACCGGGGCGAGCATCAGTTGGCGCATGCCGTTGAAGTATTCGGCGCGCAGCTGTTTTTCGATGATGTTCCCCTGGTACAGGCCGAGGCCCAGCATCAGCGGATGATCGTGGTTGTATGCGTCGAGCTGTTTCAGCCGGTTCTGCAGGATCTGCAGGGCCTGGAGGCGCGACTGCAGATCGATGCGGCCTTTTTGCAGTTCCACCGCCTTGTGCAGGTCCGCCTGCACCTGCGCGATCAGTTGACGGTTGTTGTAGTAGGACCATCCCCAACTGCCGAGCGCCAGAACCAGAATCAAGGCTGATCCCAGCAACGCGGCATAGCGGGTGCGGGTGCGGTTGCGGCTGGAATACTGCCGTACCAGCTGTCTGTCGGCGAAAATGACCTTGCGGAACAGGTCGAGCAGGAAATAGCCGTTTTCCGATGCCTGTCCGTCAGGCGTTGCCTGCGCTTCGGCCTCGGAAAGTCCGTAGAGTTTTGCGATGCGTTCGGAGGCATGGTGAACCGAAGCGGTTTCCTGTAGTGCGCTGGTGAAGTAGAAGCCGCGGAACACGGGGCGGTACTGAAAAGGGTTGTCCTCGAACAGCGTGGTGATGAACGTACGCAGCGAGGCTTTGATTCCGGTGAACTCCAGGGGCAGGGTGAGCAGACCGGGCGCCATCGCGCTGCCACGGTGAAGCGACATCTGCGACAGGCTCATTTCCTTGAGGCCTTCGCTCAGTTCGTCGAAGTGACGGTCGAACTGGTCGGCCGCATCGATGCTGCCATCGGCCTGGAAGGGCAGCGTGGTGCCCCAGACTCTTTCGCGTTCGTCGTCGTCCAGCGTGTGGAAGAAGTCATTGAAGCCGGCAATCAGGTCGGCCTTGGTGAATATGACGTAGACCGGCGCGATGACCTGGAGCCATTCGGTGAGTTCCTGCACGCGCTGGCGCAGTTTCTTCGCCAGGTCGATGGCGAACTCGGGGCGGTTATCGGTGAGTTCGGCGATGCTGGCGGCGATGATGATGCCGTTGATCGGCGCGCGTGGGCGGTGTTTGCGCAGCAGTTCCAGGAAGCTCAGCCACTCGCTGCGGTTTTCTTCATGCACGGAATAGCGGCCTGCGGTGTCGAGCAGTATGCCTTCGGTGGTGAAATACCAGTCGCAGTTGCGCGTGCCGCCGATGCCCTGGATGATGCTGCCCTGCTGATCGGCGAACGGAAAGCGCAGTCCGGAGTTGACGATGGCGGTGCTCTTGCCGGCGGCCGGGTTGCCGATGATCATGTACCAGGGCAGCTCGTAGAGCGCTTCGGTGCCCTTGGTTTCGCCTAGACGCGAGGTCTTGATCGACTTCACGGCTTCGCGCAGGCGTTGGTGCAGCGCATCGACGTCCGCATTCCTACCGCGCCCCTTGCCCCCGCTGTCGGATGTCTGGAGCAGCGCGTCGCCGAGTTCCTCCGATGAGCGGCGAGCGCGAATGTGATGGATAACTGCCATCACCAGCATCACGATCAGCACGCCCACCAGCGCGATCCCAATCCAGAAAGCCAGTGCCTTTACGATGCTTCCCCCGAGTAGGAAGAGCAGGGCGAGAAGCGCAATGCCGATGACGATCAGCGTGCGTGGCTTGGATAGAAAGTGGCGAAGACGGTTCATCGGGAAGGGGGGCCTCATCATGCCAAGGAAGGTGATGGAGTTGCCGGTTCGGCCGCCGCCGGGATGACTGCGCCCACGGCGCGTATTAGCGGGTCGGCGTGGGAAACGACCATGTGTGGTTGTTGCGAGTCGCCGGTCAGATGGGCGGCGACGGCAACCAGCGCCAGGGCCAGGGAGGTGCCGCATTCGCCATTGCCTACGCCGAGCGCAAGCAATGCGTCGATGGGGTCGCGCTCCGGCAGTACCTGCTCGGCGAGATGCAGAGCTTCGCCGTTGCGGCTTGCACGCAGATCGGTGTCGCTGACGAGTCGTGCCGGGGCGTCGTCATCCAATCCGTATGCAGTCAATGTCTGTTTGATCAGGTCGCGTAGGGTGTCGGCCTGCAGCCGCTGCGGCATGTCCACCGCTTGGCCGCGTTCGGCGACGAACACTTTGCTCAGCCGGGCCAGTTCGGTGAGGCCGTGCGTACCCGGCGCGGCGAGCATGACCGCGGCGGCGCCTTCTCCAGGAAGCACTCCTTCCGGGCGCCGGGCGTTGTAAAGCCGGTTTTGCGTTTCCCAGTTCGTGCACAGCGTTTCGTCCAGGAACGAATCGCTCGCCATGAGCAAATGCGGGGGAGCGGTGAGGCTGGTGTTGCAGGCATGATTGATTTCGTTCAGGCGCTGCCAAATGCAAGCGTTGGCCGCGCATGAGCGCGTCTCCAGCTGGAGCTGGGGGGATGCCCAGCCGTGGGCGGCAAGGCGGTCGGCCAGCCAGTGGTGGGCGACCTTGCGTTCCGCGTCATTCCATCGCATGGGCGGCAGCCATTCGACTTGCAGTAGCGGCGTCTGTGCCTGCGCAGAGGATGCCGTGTCTCGTAGCGCTTCGAAATGCGCTTCCAGCAGCCGGAGTGCCAGCGTTTCGGTTAACCACAGGGTCCGTTTGTACGAAGGGTTCCAGCCCTGCGCGGTATCGGGGAGGCTTGTGTCGACGGCTTCGGTGTCGATGCCTTCGATTTCGGCTGCGAATATCGGCATTCCATGGCTGTCGCGTAGCACAGGATGGGGCATTGGCGGCGGGATGTCCTTGGTAGCTTCGGCCAGTTCCGCTGGTGAGCCGCCGCTTGCGAATAGGGCGTGTACGGCCAGAACCGACAGCGTATGGGCCGAGGAGACGGATTCCTGATCTGCATCGTTGTCGGAATGCGCTGCGTCCTCGCCCGTTTCCTGGGTGTCGCGCTTAGCAGTTTTGAGACCCAGCCTGATCAGGACGAACGCGCCCAGAAGTATCAGAGGAAGAGCAAGCAGATAGAGCGCCGCGTCCGCGCCTGACGGTACATGATTGTTCATGCGCCAATAAGCGATCACAGCGACCCATACCGCGCCGAAGAGCAGTACTGCCAAGGCGAATGATCGCAGCAGAGAGTGTCGTGCCATCAAGGTCTACCAGGTTGCAAATCGTTTCGTTGCCAGAGTCTTCGTTGTCGTTGTCGGGTGGAGTTCCAGTCAGCGGTCTAATCGGCCGTCGTCGTGCCTTGGGAGGCAATCAAGGAGGCGCCACAGGCGGTCTTATCCCCGTGACGGGCGACCGGTTTGCCCAAGACGAGCGTCGTGTTGTCCCCGGTGGCTATCGAGGTAGTGCAATGGCAGTGCGGGCAACTCACCGGATCTCCCACGCGGGCCACCGGTTTGCCTTGAATGGTGACGGTGCTGGCACCGCCTATCACGGTGCCGTTATGGCTGGTCTTGTCCCCGACGACGATGATCGGTTGTGTCATGCCTAGCGTTCCTTACAGGTTGTGTTCGTACGGTCAGTCCCGAGGCGGAGCGTGTTTCGTTGCGAAGGCAGTGCGGTATCCGGACACCGGTTCCCCATCGTCAGACGGCCGTTGCACGCCGCTTCAGGAGTCGAATCACCGGTATGTGTGTTCAGAGGGTCTTTCCCCACGGCCCGCATAGTTGAGAGTTCCTTTCAGACGTCCAATAACACCACATATGATACGGAAATGAAAAAGTGTATCCTAGTCCTGCGTCACGAGAAACCCGATATTTAATATGCTCTTTTATGCGCTTGCATGTGAACCTGGTTTTTGATCCGTGGGCTGATTCGCCACTCGTTCAAATCAGGTGTTTTGTCCGCATCAGCGCATCGCGCAATTAGTGTGAACAGACCATAGGTCGATGCCGCTCGGTTGCGGCCAACGTTGAAAGGAAGTTGCGCTTGGATCCGAAAGATCAAAGATCAAGAACTCCGAGCCTGCTCGCAGGCGACGGTCATTCGAACGGACCGCCCAGTTCGGCTGGACGTCTCCTATCCGAGGTCCGTGCCGCCGCGCCGGCAGACGGTCAGCCCCGGCGTCGTCGAAGCTGGGTCTGGATAGGAGGCCTGGGAGCGGTAGCGCTGTGCGCCGTTGTTGTGTTGTTGCGGTTTGGCGGAGCATTCAGCGGAACCAGGCCTGTTCAAGAATTCCATGCGGATGGTTTACCCCATGCGGGGGCAAGCGCCGCGCCAACGGAGGTGAGCGGCCGAACCCCATCCGATGGATCGACGGGCAATGTCGGTTCGACGAAGCCACAGATCGCACCCAATCCGGAAACGGAGCAGACGCAGGACGGAGCGGCGACATCCAAGTTCGAGGGCAGCGGGCAATCTCACGGCAGCCCCGGTGGGCGTGCGGACGGGGGCTCCGTCTCCTCGGGAGGTCCCGCAGTGATCCTCTCCAGTTCACCCGATGACCAGGCCGCAGTCGATGGCAAGAGTGCGCCTTCAGCCGTTGCCAGAGGCAAGACTGTGTCACCGAGCAAGGATGCAATGGATTTGAGCGTGAAGATCACGCCTCCGGCCGAGCGCAAGCACTCTTCCAGCACATCACGCACCTCGCGAGCTGCGGATTCGGATGTCAGTCTGCTGACGGCGTTGCTTCAGCACGTGGAGATGGACGGTTCAACCGGACGAAGTAGGCAGCAGATTTCCAAGCACCCGAGGACCGCTCCGCAGCGACGCAAGCTCGATGCGGTCGAGGTTCTTATGCAGAAGTGCGCCGCGGCCAATACCGAGAGGGGACTGCGTTGCCGCCAGCGCATCTGCGCGCGCCACCGCGGCGAATCCAAGGCCTGTCCCACGGCTTTGGCGGGGACCAACCGTAAGAAATAGCCTGGTTCTGATTTTCACTTCAGGCATGTTGGGAAGAGGAGGGATCCAGCTCGTCTGCCCCGCTTATCAAGCTCAGGCGCCCGGTTCAGTCAGCCACCGTTTGTTGGTTCGTCCGCGCCTACGTCGAGCAGATCCTCCAGCTGCTCCAAGGCGGGATTGTCCTTCAGCACGGTTCTCAGCCAGACGTGCAGCGGCATATTGCCCCAGCGAGCGGCTTTCTCGGCCAGATAGGCTACCGGGCTGTGCGGCTCCGTACGGCGAAAGAAATCGGCTACGCGCCGCAACTGCACTAACGCTTCCTTGCGTGAAGTGATTTCTCCGATGGCCTGGGGACCCGATGGCTGGGCTGCGGCGAGGGCCGAGGACGCTTCGGGTGGGGACGAGGGCTGTTGCGGCGTCTGCATCTGCTCGGGGCTTACGCCAACGGCCGCGGCCATGCGCAGGGCAGTCGCGGCGACGTCGTTCAGGGTGTCGCGTGCGGCGGTGAAGCTGGGCGCCTCCTGCCCCAGCCGTTGTTCCGCGGCGGCCTCCAAGGAGTCCAGCGAGGCCTGCGCAAGCGGTATCTGTTCGGCCAGTCGCTGATAGAATTCGAATGGCGTGGCCTCACGCGCGGCGTCGATCTGCGCGCTGTCCGGATGATTGTCCGAGCCGTTGCCTTGATGCGCGCGAGCTGCGGCTTCGATCGCGATGGCGTCGTAGCTGCCTTGAGGGGCGCTGGTGAGCGGAATCGTGCGTACCCAGTCCATCGATTGCACGAGCAACCAGTTTAGGCTGCCGATACGTAGTTCCTGATCTTCCTCTTCCGTTCCAGGATGTACGCAGTCCCCGTAACGCTGGAATAGTCCGGCCATGAGCTGGTAGCCGGCGGCGAGGCCGGAGAAGCCTTCCGTACGTGTCAGAGCCTCTGCCATCCATCCCGTCAGGCGCAGATCCTTGCAGCGGGTACTGAGCAGCTCCGAGCATTTTTGGATGACTGCCGTCCAGTCGGCGGTCTTCAGGTCCGTGACCCATTCCCCCTGGTCCAGGGTTGCGTCGTCGCTGCGGCGATCCTCCTGTATGGCATCGAACTCGGGAGAGAACGAGAGGTCCTCGCCGCACGGGGAGACATCTGAAATCGGGGCTAGTAGGGATTCGATATTGGTCATGAACAAGGGTTCCTGGCTGGAAGCAAGGGGCGTATGGGGTGGTCATTCGCTCTGAGGACTGAGGCACGGAACAACCTGCGGGCCGGTAGTCTATTCGCACTGTTTATGCTGGGCGGATCTCTGCGATGCTCTTATTGCCTCACAAAATATCAGCTTAATACGATGCTCTGCTAGTTTGGAGCACCTCATAATGCAATGTTGAGGGTTTTGCCCGTGCTTCAATCATCGGTTCCGTTGTCCACGAACGGTAATGTCGACGTTCCGAACGCCTGACGCGCGGATAGCCGACATGACGTGTATCAAGTCGCGCAAAGGCAGTGCGCGATCACCGGCCAGGATCACGCTCAGATGCTGCGAGTCATGCAGGGAGAGCAGGTATGAAGCCAGATGATCGACCGCGACGCGCCGGCCTTGGAAACTGACCTCGGAGCACTGGTCGGCATTGATGAGGACATTTTTCCGCGGCAGGAACTCTGCGCTTTTGTTGCGCGTGTCCAAGCAACTACGGCTTGAAATTTGTTACGGTTTGCTTATGTCCGGGTTGGGCTCGAAGCCGCAGTTGAAGCGAATCGTCAAACCTACTCTAAAGTCGGGTGATATGTATGCCGATACCAGTGAACGAGTTTCAGGGATTAGAAGCTCAAGGACGTCCGTCGCGCCCGGGACGATCTGCGAGCGAGCCGGTGAAGGCCGGTCCGGCGATGCCGTTGACGTCTAAAATAATCACTAGGAGCGGGCATACCGTCATGAAGTTCATCGAAGCGAGTTTGCGCAATAAGCTGCTTGTCATCACCGGTACCGGAACCACGCTGCTGCTTGCGGCTGCATTGTACGGACTGTGGTCCACCTGGACGGGCTCGCAAGCCTTGAGCACGCTGCTGCAGGGGTTTACGGCCCAGCAGACTGCTGCGGCGCATGCGGCGGTGCAGAAGATCAACACGGGGATCGAAGTCAGTTTGCTGATGATGGGAGGAGCGATAGTTCTGGCGTTCATCTGGTTTCTGTATGTCGTACAGCGCGCTATCATTGCGCCGGCCAAGGCGCTTGTGGGCGATCTTGAGCGTTTGGCCGAAGGCGATTTTTCGGTGCCCGTGCAGGTACGTACGCGGGACGAACTCGGGCGTATTGCAGCAGGTGCGGCACGGGTCCAGGAGCAAGTCGGACAGTTGATTTCCGGTATTCGCCAGGCGGCTACCGAGCTTCATGACGGTATGCAGCAAATGCGCGAGAACGCCGAGCGTACGGATACGGAACTTGTTCAACAGGAGACCGAAACCGAACAGGTGGCGGCGGCAATGAACGAAATGGCCGCGAGCAGCCGTGAAGTGTCAAAACACAGCGAGGAGACTTCCAAAGCCACTGGTTCGGCGCAGGAACTTTCCCGACACGCAGCGCTGGCATCGACCAACGCCATCGGTAGCATTGGCGGCCTTGGCGCGCGCGTGCGGGAGGCGGGAGGGGCGATTCGGCAGGTTGAACAAGAGGCCGATAACATAGGCAAAATTCTGGACGTTGTGGCGCAGATCGCCGGACAGACCAACCTGTTGGCCCTCAATGCGGCCATCGAGGCGGCACGGGCCGGCGAACAGGGGCGGGGCTTCGCCGTCGTCGCCGAGGAGGTTCGTTCATTGGCGACGCGTACGCAATCGTCCACCACGCAGATTCAGGCTCTGATCAGCCAGTTGCAGAGCGGCACGAAGGCAGCGGTTGCAGTGATGGACCGTGTGCGCTCGGAAGCTGAAACGAGCGAGACCGAGGTTGAAAGCGCGGCGATGTCTCTGGCCGAGATTGCCGAGGCCATCAAGCAGATCGACCAGATGAGTGCCCAAATCGCCACGGCTTCACATGAACAAAGCGACGTTGCCAACGAGGTGAGTCGGAGCCTGGTGACGATAACGGACGGATCCCGGCATTCCCGCGACTACGCGGGCAGCACAGCGGAGAGCAGCCGGCGCTTGGAGACCCTGTCTGACGATGTCGCGCGGATGACCCAGCAGTTCCGTCTCTGATCTCCAAGTCCAGGTCTGGGCAGTGATGAAGTGGTGTAAAATGAGTAGGAATAAGCAGACGGAGAGAGCGCTTCGACCTTGCCTGAGCGCGCAATTGGGCGATCTGGTTACGGAGATGGCCCCGGCACGGACAGCTTCCTTCGGGCCCGTTTGACTTATTGGACGATGCGCTGCAGGGGCCACTTTTCGCGGCTCGTCAAGCGCGAAAAACAGTTAAATCCTGTTGGCTGAACCACAGGCTTGCTGCAATCGTCGCCGGGTCAGAGCGACAGGCGTTTGAACACGCGTTCCGGAATCGAGCGGATGATGAGCATGATCCAACGCCAGAACCAGGGCGTGTATAGCGTGTCGCGCTTCTTGTCTACGGCTGTTGCAATGTTTCGGCCGACGCTCTGCGGCGAGGCAACCAGGAAAAGTCCGGGCAGGCCGTAGGTCATGGCCGTGTCGACGAAGCCGGGCTTGACGGTCAACACCTGCACGCCGCAGCTGTTCAGACGGTTGCGCAGCCCCTGGAGGTAGAGGGCAAGTCCTCCCTTGGCCGATCCATACACGTAGTTGCTTTGCCGGCCGCGGTCGCCGGCGACCGAGCCGATGCCAACGATGAAGCCCTCTGCGCGGCTCTCCAATTCCCGGGCAATGCGGTTCAGCAGCAGCGCCGGCGCCGTGAAGTTGATGTGCAGCAGGCGTGCGGCTTCGCCTTCGTCCTCGCGGGTGCGTTCCGCGTTACCCAGGCTGCCGGAAGCCAGTACAACACCGTATAGCGGCCCCACTGACGCTTCGACGCGCTGCAGCAGCGATGCATGACCCTCGGTATCTGCAAGATCGAAAGCCTCCGTTTCCACGGGTTGGCCATAGCGCAGACGCAGGTCGGCCGCGATTCGCCCGAGTTCCGCAGCATCCCTCGCGGTGAGAAACAGGGCGTGGCCGCGACGGGCGAATTCGGCAGCGGTGGCGCGGGCGATGGCCGAGGTCGCGCCGACGATCAGTACGGGCTGCGGTTCATTCATGCGGGATTCCCAGGCGCTGTGCGAGGGCGGAACGGAAGCGGTTGTCAGGATCGATCGAGCGTTTGATCTCGCGCCACTGCGGGTAGCGTGGATACATGCGGCGGAAGTTCTCCGGCGTCAGGCAGGCATCCTTGGCGAGATAGACGCGCCCGCCGTGGTCGAGGGTGACCGCATCGAGTTCGGCGGCGAGTTTTTGCGCCCGCACGCCGGCCACCGGCAGATCCACGGCCAGGGTGTAGCCGGGTTGAGGGAAACTCAGATGCCCGGCCCCGACAGCGCCCATGCGTTTCAGCACCGCGAGGAAGGGTGCCTGACGACGGTTCTGCAGGATGTCGAGCAGGCGCTGCAGGCCGCCGGCGGCAGCGGCTTCAGACAGGATGCACTGATACTGAATGAAGCCGTGCCGGCCGTAGAGCCGATACCAGCGATCCAGGCCGTCCAGCGGATAGAAGAAGCTGCCGAAGTCGGTGACGAAGGGCTCCTGACGATCGGCGTTGATACGGTAGTAGAGCGCGTTGAAGGCGCCGACCGTGAAGCCGTTGAGCAGGCCGCCGGGCAGGTTGAATGGGATGCCCAGGGTACGGCGTGGCGACAGTTCCAGCGGCCGGTAGCGCATTTCCGGGGGCAACTCCTCGGTCAGGGCATGGTGCCCGGCCATGAACACGCCGCGTCCTGCGCCGCTCAGGCAGTCGATCCAGGCCACGGTGTAGTCGTCGTCCTGCTCGGGATCCTGGAACAAGGCCATGAGTTCGTCGAGATCCCGCGCCGGGCGATGCCGGGCCATGATGTATGCGGTTTCGATGCGGCGCAGGCGTAGCGCCACCTCGCCGATCAGGCCGGTCAGCCCCATGCCGCCGGTAGTGGCGTGAAACAGCTCCGCTTCCTGCTGAGGGCCGATGGTGCGGGTGCCGCCGTCTGCCGTGATCAGTTCGAGACTATCGACAAAGGCCCCGAAGCTGCCGTCGTGATGGTGGTTTTTGCCGTGCACGTCGCTGGCGAGGCAGCCCCCGAGGCTGACGTGGCGGGTACCCGGCGTGACGGGCGGGAACCAGCCGCGGGGCACGAAATGTTCGATCAGGGCGCCGAGCGTGAGCCCGGCTTCGGCCCGCAGCAGGCCGTTGCTCTCGTCGAACGCCAGCATGCGGTCCAGGCGCTCGGTCGCGACCACCGAGCCCGCGGGATTCAGCGCGGCATCGCCGTAGGCCCGGCCCTGGCCGCGCGCGATGCAACTGCGTTCGGTCGCGCAGGCTTCACTGAGCAACGCGTAGCGTTCCGGGCGGATGGAGCGGGTTTCCAGGCTGGGATACTGCCCCCAGCCGGAGAGCTTTTCGGTACGGCCGGATTGTGTGGAACTCATCTTGGGATGTCCCTTGAGCCGCGTAGCTGTCCACGCACGGCGTTGGTTAGACGCGCGCGGCAGCTGTCTTTAGGTGCTCCAGGGGGAAGACTTACCACAGCGCCCTGGGTGCGGTTATACGCCGTCTTGGGATGCGTTCTGCTCATTTTGTCCCGAAATAACGCTGGGTGAACGGGCATTGCCCGACCGGCAACCAGTGGGGGAAGCGGTAGTAGCTGTTGCGGATCGGCTTCAGGATCTTGGCGTAATACTGCGCGTATTTGAAGCCGTCGCCCAGTATCAGGCTGATCGGCGCGCCCTGCACGTCGACCACGACCTTGCGTACCTTTTCGAAGTAGGGTGCGTAGGCTGTAGCGGGCAGGTCGTTGGTGCTGATGAGCAGGACGTTCTGGCCGTTCCAGTTGCGGAAATCGGTCAGGCTGTCGTCCTCGCGGCCGTGGTCGGAGCCCGTGCCGAACACGGCGAAATGGCGTTGCGTGTGGTATTCCAGGATGCCTGCCGTGGCGTAGCCGCGGGTGGCCAGATGACGGCCGGCGGCGTAGGGCTCAGCGGCTTTCCACACGGCGGCGGTATGGCTTCCCAGTACGACGATGGGGTAGAACTTCGGAGCGATGTGCTTGAGCGCCGGCGTCGGCAGGGCGAGCAGCGTGCCGAGCAGCACGACGTGGGCGGCGGAGAACCAAAACATGAAGCGCAACGCCATTCGCTGGGCTTTAGCTTCGCACAGTGCGCCGTAAAGAACGAATACGAACGGATAAAAGCCCAGCAGCCAGTGCAGGCCGATCTGGTTCTTGAAGGAAAGCAGGCCGAACAGCAATAGTGGGACGCCTGCAAACACGGCGAATCCTCCCACCAGCGGTTCCCGCAGACGCGCGCGAATCTGACCGCGGACACGGTAGAGCCCGAGCAGGATCGGCGGCGTGATCAGGTAGAGCAGCGTCAGCAGGTAGACCGGAGGCCCGTCGACGCGCAGACCGTGGTGCGTCCGGTTGACCAGATTGAACAGGAAGTTGTCCCAGCAGTGTTCGTAGTTCCACCAGATGTTCTGGGCGAACAGGGCGGCGCCGATTGCCGCGACCAGGAGCAAGCCTAGAAAACTGCGCCGCCGGCGGTCGAGCAGCAGCCAGTGCGCGCCCAGGGCTATCGCGATCAGGCCCTCGAAGTATTTCGACAACATGCCCAGCCCGACCGCCAGACCGCTCAGTACGTAGTCTCGCCAGGCCTGGCTGACCAGAGCCTGGTAGTAGGCCCAGCCGGTCAGGAAAATGAACAGAATGACGGGGGTATCGGTAGTGATCAGCACGTTGTACAGATTGACGGGGGCGATCAGGTACAGCGTGCCGGTGAGATAGGCCAGATCGCCCCGATGCGGGCGTAGAATCCGCATCACTGCCCAGCCTATGAAGGTGTTGAGTAGGATGACCGGCATGCGCAGCCACCACTCGGCATGGCCGAAGGGCAACAGTGCGCTCAGCCACCAACCGACCATGGGCGGGTGGTCGTAGTAGCCCATGGCGGGATGCATGCCCCAGACGATGAAATAGGCCTCGTCGCCGGTCATGGGCAGGAAGGTGGCGAACAGAAGCTTTAGAATGAGCGTCGCCGCGAGTGCGGCATAGAACAGGCGGCGCGCCCCGGGCGCGGCCATTCCCTTTGGATCTTCGTTGTCAGCGCCGAATATGCTTGCGTACATCAAACTGCTGCGTCCCTACCAGTGGATCAAAAATCTGTTCGTGTTCACCGGCATTCTGTTTTCCCACCGGTGGGGCGAGGCGGGCTTATGGTATCAGGTCATGCTTGCAGCGGCGGCGTTTTCCTTGGTTTCCAGCGGCATCTATGCACTTAACGATATCGCCGATCGGGAACAAGACCGCGTCCATCCACGCAAGTGCCGACGCCCGGTCGCCAGCGGCGCGATCTCGGTACCGATGGCCTGGATGGTCGGTCTCGGCGTGCTGGCCATCGGCCTCGCGCTGGCGGCCTGGGTGTCGCCGATGGCTTTCGGCCTGATTGCGCTGTACGCCGTGCTCAACGGCGCTTATTCGGTGTCACTCAAGCATGTGGTAGTGCTCGACATTTTCATCATCGCCGCGGGTTTCATGCTGCGCATTCTGGTCGGCACGCTGGGCCTGGACATTCAGCCCTCGCGCTGGCTATTGTTGTGCGGCTTCATGGTGACGCTGTTTCTTGGTGCGGCCAAACGTCGCGCCGAATTGATGGATGCGCCGACCGATGGCGCGGAGCGCCGCAAGGTGCTGGAGCACTATTCACCCGCGTTGCTGGACCTGATCCTGGGTGTGACCGCGACCGCGAGCATCCTGACCTACGGCCTTTATACGATGAGCGCGGATACCATCGCGCTGCAGGGCACGGCGGATCTTATCTACACCCTGCCATTGGTCATCTACGGACTGTTCCGTTATCTCTACCTGCTTTTCGCCAGCGGCAGCGGCGGCGATCCATCAATAGATCTCATCCGCGATCCGCATCTGTTGATCACGCTGCTGCTGTGGTGTGGTGTCACGTTCTGGCTCGTCAGATAGCCCGAAACCCGAGTCGGCACACAAACGGGGCGCGAGCTGCGCAAGTGTGCACTCATGGTGCGCAGTTCCCACGAGTCCATGCGGCGAAAAGGCCTTTAGGTGGGGGAAACCGGAGTTGGCATAGCTTATGCTTTACTTAGATCGGGATCTCATAGTGTCTCTCTGTGATCCTGGTCGACTCCTCCTGCTTAAGGGGCGCTTGATGCGCCCCTCCTTTTTTGGGGCTCTCGCCCTGATTCTCCATCCCATGGAATATCACGTCAGCTTGGCACGGCATCTGCCTGAAACCCGGCATACGGCAGTGATGGGGGCAGGTATGGGCGATCTGAGTTATCTCAGCATCATCGAGCGTTTTCACGAGCACCGTGGCGTCATCCGCGAACTGCTCGCCTCGATCGCGGCCGGCGTGTCGGATGCGCCGTTGCTGGATGACGAGGATGCGCTGGCGCGGGCATATGCCATGCTGCGCAATCTGTATCCCTTCGTAGAGCGTCTCTATGCGCTTGATGCGCAGGGCCGGCGGATCAACGTCGGGGCCAGAGGCGGCGGCCGTCTGGCCGTACGCAGCGATTGCAGCCAGCGGCCGTTCTACCTGCAGGCGCGAACGGATGGCGGCCTAGTGGTCACCGAACCCTATGTGTCCAGTGCCAGTCGCGGCTTGTGTCTGTCTGCCGGTATCGCGATCCAGGTCGATGGCGAGTTGCGCGGCTACATCGTGTTCGACGCCGGGCTCGGGCGCATCGTGGAATTTCTCATGGGCGATACCTTGCGGCGCAGATTCCAGGGAAGCTTCCGGATGATCTACTCACTGATCGTCGCCGGGCTGATGGCGGTGGTGGGGGTGCTGTTGTTCAGCAGCGGGCAGGAGTTCTATGCGTTGTTCCGCGGTGGCTTGGGTACGGATCTGCATCTGCGGCCGTTCGGCATCATCATCTTCCTGACGCTCGGGTTGGCGGTTTTCGATCTGGCCAAAACGATCCTCGAGGAGGAGGTTCTGATGCACAAGGACGTCTACCGGCACAGCGCTACGCGCCGCACCATCACACGGTTCATGTCGGCGATTCTGATTGCGGTATCGATCGAAGCCCTGCTGTTGCTGTTCAAAGCTGCCTTGGGGGAGGGGGGCGAATTCGTTTCGGCGGTATGGATGCTGTTAGCGGCAGTGGCGTTACTGGCGGGGCTGGGCGTCTACGTTTATCTAGGCGCACGGGCCGAGGCCGTGCTGCTAGGCGCCCAGCGCAGACGCGCCGGCTGAACGTCTTCCCTGGGTGCGAATCGCGAATCCTCTTTCGCACCCGGGAGCGGCATTGTCCCGAGCAGTTTCAGCGGTCGCCAAACCCGTTACAATCCCCGCACATTCACTATAAATGTACGGGAGTTGCCATGGGTCCGGGTCCGGTCATGCTCGATCTGGAAGGTCTCGAGTTATCCGCCGTCGAGCGCGAAATGCTGCGTCACCCGCAGACCGGCGGCGTTATCCTGTTCAGCCGCAACTACGAGTCCGTCGAGCAGCTCGCTGCGCTGGTCGATTCGATCCATGCGGTGCGCGATCCTCATTTGCTGGTGGCGGTGGATCACGAGGGCGGACGGGTACAGCGCTTTCGCGAGGGCTTCAGCCGTCTACCGCCCGCGGCGGCGATCGGCAGAGCCTACGATGCCGATCGTCAGCGTGGGCGTGAACTGGCCGAGCAGGCCGGCTGGCTGATGGCGGCGGAACTGCGCGCCGTCGGCCTGGATTTCAGTTTCGCGCCGGTGTTGGATCTCGCTCACGGCGTGAGCGGCGTGATCGGCGACCGCGCATTCCACCGCGATCCGCGGGCTGTCGTCACGCTTGCGCAGGGCTATATCCGCGGCATGCGAGAAGCCGGCATGGCGGCCGTGGGCAAACATTTCCCCGGACATGGCGGCGTACGCGAGGATTCCCACCTGACCCTGCCCGAGGACACGAGGAGCCTGGAGCAGATCCTGGCTGCGGACACCGTGCCCTTTGCCCAACTGGCCGCGGACAGTCTCGCCGGCATCATGCCGGCGCACGTGCGTTACGCCGAGGTCGACGAGCTTCCGGCCGGTTTCTCGCGCTACTGGCTGCAAACGGTGCTGCGCGAGCGCCTGGGCTTTCAGGGCGCGATCTTCAGCGACGATCTGAGCATGGCCGGGGCCGAACTCATCGGCGACTATCCGGCGCGTGCGCGAGCCGCGCTGGAGGCGGGCTGCGACATGGTCCTGGTGTGCAACCATCCGCAGGGTGCGGCGGCGGTGCTCGACGCGCTTGCCGGGCGCGACGATGCCGTGTCGCGGGTACGGTTGGCCAGGTTCCACGGCCGCGGCGCAGGTATGGCACCAGCCTCCTTGCGCCGGCACGAGCGCTGGCGCAAGGCCCGCCTTGCGCTCGACGCGCTGGGCAAGATGGCGGAACCGGAATTCAACGTTTGAAGTAAAACAAGCAAGTTGGGGAGGATTGGAGGGTGATGGACGTTTCCGCATACGGACGCGCGGTGCTCGATTTCATGCAGCGCTATGACATGACCGGCTGGGTGGTGCAGGTGTTCCTGATCGTACTGGCCGTGGTCGTCGCCAATTTCGTGCTGGGGCGTGTGCTGGCGCGGCTGTTGTCGCGTGCCGGGCGTACGCAGAACATCTGGGACGATGCGCTGGTCGAAGCGGCGGGCAGACCGATGCATCTGTTGGTCTGGGTGGTTGGCGTGGGATTTGCCGGCGACGTCATCCTGCGCGATACCCAGGCAGCGTTGTTCGCCGCAGTGCCGCCTCTGCGCACGGTGGGCGTGATCTCTGCGCTGGTCTGGTTCCTGGTGCGCCTGGTGGTGAAGCTGGAGGAGGCGCTCATCGTTCGCCGCCAGGAACGCGGCCAGCCGGTGGACCGCACCACCGTCAAGGCGCTCGGCCGGCTGTTGCGCGCCTCGGTACTGATTACCGGCGTGTTGGTCGGTCTGCAGAGCCTCGGTTTCAGCATCTCCGGCGTGCTTGCTTTCGGCGGCATAGGGGGCCTGGCAGTCGGTTTCGCCGCCAAGGATATTCTCGCCAACTTCTTTGGCGGATTGATGATTTACCTCGACCGGCCATTCGCGGTCGGCGACTGGATCAATTCGCCCGACCGCGACATCGAGGGCACTGTGGAGGACATCGGCTGGCGCCTCACACGCATCCGCGGTTTCGACAAGCGGCCAATATACGTGCCCAATTCACTGTTCGCCAGCATGGCAGTGGTCAATCCGTCGCGCATGAGCCACCGGCGTATCTATGAGACCGTCGGTATCCGCTATGACGACATAGCGGTCATGGAGCCGGTCGTGCGCGACGTCGAAACCATGTTGCGCGGCAATCCGGAGATCGACACGGATCAGACCCTGATGGTGAACTTCAATGCCTTCAACAGTTCGTCCGTGGATTTCTTCGTGTACTGCTTCACGCGCACCACCGACTGGGCGCGCTACCACGTCGTCAAACAGGCGGTGCTGCTGCGGATAGCGGAAATCGTCGCGGCCCACGGCGCCGAGATCGCCTTTCCGACACGTACGCTGCACATGGTGCAGGAAAGTGCGGAGCCGCCGCAGGCGATGGAGGCCGTGCGATGAGCGGTCGTCGCCCCAGAATCGGCTTGGCGCTGGGTGGTGGCGCGGCCCGAGGGTGGGCGCACATCGGCGTACTGCGCGTGCTGCGGGAGCTGGGGATCAATCCGGACATTGTCTGCGGCACCTCCATCGGTGCGCTGGTCGGAGCGGCTTGGGTGACCGGCGAATTCGACAATTTCGCCGCTTGGGTGGAGCGTTTGACGCGCCGCCAGGTCTTCACCCTGCTGGACCTGCGCTTCGCCGGAGGACTGATTGCCGGACAGAATCTGCTCAAGGCGCTGGAAGAGTTCATTCCGAATCGTGACATCGGTGACTGCGACACCATCTACGGCGCAGTCGCCACGGATTTGGCCAATGGCAATGAGGTGTGGTTGCGGGAAGGCTCCATTCTCACCGCTACGCGCGCCTCGATTGCGCTCCCCGGGCTGTTCTCCCCCCACAACCACGACGGCCGCTGGCTGGTGGACGGGGGCTTGGTCAATCCGGTGCCGGTGTCGCTGTGTCGCGCGTTCGGGGCGGACGTGGTCATCGCGGTCGATCTCAATGCGGATCTGCTCGAACGCCACAAGATCGACGCTCCCGCGAGCCACGAAATCGACGACGAGCATTCTCTTGCCGGTAACGGGGAGGAGAAGCTGCTCGACCGGCTGTCGCAGTGGGTTGGTCCTTGGCTGGGTAATGGCGGCGAGCAGGTGCCGTCGATACTCGAGGTGCTGGGGCGTAGCATCAACATCATGATGGCCCGCATCACGCGCAGCCGAATGGCAGGCGACCCGCCCGATATTTTGTTGGCGCCGCGCCTGGCGCACATCGGGCTCATGGACTTCCACCGCGGGGGCGAAGCCATCGGGGTAGGTGAAGCTACGGCACGCGACTCCACGGATCTGCTGACCGGGTTGTGTCGTCCGGAGCGCGAAAAAGGACGGGAGCGGCGGTGACTGGCAATGGCCAATGTGCATGCCTATAATGCCGCCTCCCGCAACGATGTTCATAACTATGGAGTATCACCAATGGCTGACAAGCTTTTGATCGTGATGGTGAATACCGATCCCGCCAATCCGTCCGAGTTGGGCGCGCCGTTCTTCCAGGCGACCGTGGCGGCGGCGATGGAATACGAGGTCGAAGTGATCCTGACCGCGCGTGCCGGCGAGCTGGCCAAGAAGGGCGTGGCTGAAAATCTCTACGTGCAGGAAGGAAGCGGCAAGTCCGTTTACGACTTCATGAAGGATGCGGTCGAAGCCGGTGCTACTTTCAAGGTGTGTACGCCTACCCTGGATCTGTGGGGCGACGACCTAATACCCGAAATCGAAGAAACTGTCGGCGGCGCCTACGTGATCAGCGAGGCGATGGACGACGACACCGTTACCTTCACTTACTAAGGATTCAGTTCATGGGCGAGACTGCGCCCGATAAAGGACATGTATCGCCCGTGACCACGTCTCCGCTAGATGCGACGCGCGTTCTCAACGACGCAGAGTGTCTATACGCAGCCAGTGAAGTCGAACAAGCGCTCGACTCACTGGCCGCCTCCATTTCCCGCGAACTCGGCAATCAGAATCCTCTGCTGCTGGTCGTCATGACCGGCGGTTTCATCTTCGCCGGCCAGTTGCTTACCCGCCTGGATTTTCCGCTGCAGGTCGACTATCTGCACGCAACACGCTATCGCAGTGGCACCAGCGGTCACGACGTGCAGTGGCTTGCCCGACCCAAGTCGTCACTCGAGGGCAGGCATGTGCTGGTGCTCGACGATATCCTCGACGAGGGCCATACTCTGGCCGCCGTACTCGAGGACTGCCGTCGTGCAGGTGCCGAGTCGGTGCGCTGCGCCGTGCTGGTCGAGAAGCATCACGATCGCAAGTTCGAGGGCATCCATGCAGACTTCGTCGGACTGGGCGTGGAGGATAAGTACGTGTTTGGTTACGGGCTGGACTACCACGAGTACCTGCGCAACGTTCCCGGCATCTATGCCGTGCGCGACGCGGAATGATGCGCATAGGCCGGCCTGAATCTGCCGGGACTTCGTTCGATGTCTGATCTGGCCATCATCGGCGGTACCGGGCTGGCCCGTCTCAATTCGCTTGAGATCATTCGCCGTGAGGTGGTGCACACGCCTTACGGCGAACCCTCGGGGCCGATCACCCATGGCCGTCTGTTCGGACACGAGGTGGCTTTTATCCCCCGTCACGGTCCAACCCACAATATCCCGCCTCATCGTGTGAACTATCGCGCGAACCTGTGGGCGCTGCGCCACATTGGCGTGACGCGCATCGTTGCCGTCGCCGCCGTTGGCGGGATCACGCCGGCCATGGAGCCCAGCCGCATCGCGATACCCGACCAGATCATCGATTACACCTGGTCGCGTGCGCATACCTTCTTCGAACAGGATATCGAGCACGTCACGCACATCGATTTCACCGAACCCTACTGTGGCCAACTGCGCAAACAGCTTATCGCGGCGGCCCGTCAGGCAGGCCTGGATGCAGTCGAGCGGGGCACTTACGCGGCGACCCAGGGACCTCGCTTGGAAACGGCGGCGGAAATCGACCGCCTGGAGCGCGACGGTTGCGATTTCGTCGGCATGACGGGTATGCCGGAAGCGGCTTTGGCCCGAGAGCTTGATTTGTGTTACGCGGCCTGTGCGGTGATGGCCAACTGGGCGGCGGGGCGCGGCGGCAAGCAGACTATCACCATGGCCGAGATCAGCGCCAACCTCGAAGAAGGCATGGCCCGCGTCAAGCAGATGCTGGAAGCCTTGATTCCTTCGCTTTAGCCGAAGTCGCCCGGCTGCCAGCGGTCTACCTCCAGGTCTTCGTCCAGCTGCCAGCGGCCGATGTGGTCCGGCAGCTCGCAGTCGTGCGTCAGGCGCTCGACGAACACCGCTCGCGGAATCTCGCGCGCACCCAGTGAAACCAGATGCTGGGTGGTCTGTTGGCAGTCGATCATTCGGAAATCCCAGCGCTGTAACTGGCAGGCGAGGGTCGTCAAACCGATCTTTGATGCATCGGGCCGCAAGCTAAACATCGACTCGCCGAAAAACACCTGTCCCAATGCCAGACCGTAGAGCCCGCCGACCAGCTCGCCTTCGCTGCCCCATACCTCGACGGAATGTGCCCGGCCCATGCTGTGCAGAGCGGTGTAGGCCTTCAGCATGTCCGGTGTGATCCAGGTGCCGGGTTGCCCTTGGCGCGGCAGCGCGCAGGCACGCATGACGTTCTCGAAAGCCTCATCCACGGTCACGTGCAACCGCGCATTGCGCAGGCGCTTGCGCAGGCTGCGATGCAGGCGGAACTCGCGGATGAACAGGACAGCACGAGGGTCGGGCGACCACCACAGGATAGGCTGTTCTTCCTCGTACCACGGAAAGATGCCCTGTCGGTAAGCGCTCAGAAGACGCAGCGGGTGCAGATCGCCGCCCACGGCGAGTAGACCGTTGGGTTCGCGCAAGGCCTGCTCGACGGGCGGAAAGGGTTGTTCCGGATACTGCGGATCGAGCCAGGGTAGGGCGGTCATGAGTGCGCTCAGCGGCGGTCCAGATCGGTTCTGAACGGACTGTGGGCGTGGAGTTCGGCGCATTGCGCTCGCATCATCTGTTCCTCGCGCCGGGAGAACGTCTCCAGGTGCGGACGCATGTCTTCGTTCGCGATCCAGTGCGCGGACCAGGTCGGCGTCGGTAGAAAACCGCGGCTGATCTTGTGTTCACCCTGTGCGCCGGGCTCGAACGACTTCAGGCCTTGCTCGATGCAGTAATCGATGCCCTGGTAGTAACAGGTCTCGAAGTGAAGGCTGTGGAACGCCTCGTCGCGGCAGCCCCAGTAGCGTCCGTACAGCGTTTCGTCGCTGCGGAAGTTGACGGCGCCGGCGACCCATTCGCCGCCGTGTTCGGCCATCACCAGCACGAAGCGCCGGCCCAGGCCGGCGGCAACGCGGTGAAAGAACTCCCGGCTCAGTGTCGGCAGCCCCATGTGGCGCTCGAAGGTGTCGAGGTAGAAGCGGTGGAATGCGTCGATGTCCTCCGCGCTCGCCTCGTCGCCGTGCAGCGTGTGGAGGCTTACGCCGTCCTCGGTGACGCGACGCCGTTCGCGGCGCAGCTTCTTGCGCTTGTGGGAGCTGAAGTCGGCGAGGAAGGCGTCGAAGTCCGCGTAGTCGTGGTTGCGCCAGTGGTACTGGCAGCCCATGCGCCGCATCAGACCCTGACGCAGCAGGTCGTCGGTTTCCTCCTCGGGCGTGAACAGCCAATGCATGCCGGACATGTCGTTGTTGCGTGCGATGTCGATCGCTTGCCGCACCAGCACATTGCGCAAAGCCTGCGGTTCGGGAGCCTCCGGGGCGAACAGCAGGCGGCGGCCTGTGGCCGGGGTGTAAGGGATGCTGCTGACGATCTTGGGGTAGTAGTCCAATCCCTGGCGTTCATAGGCATCGGCCCACGACCAGTCGAACACGAATTCGCCGTAGGAGTTGGTCTTGACATAGAGCGGCATGGCCGCCAGCGGGCGGTCGTCGGAGCCGTGCACGATCAGATGCCGCGGATGCCAGCCGTAAGGCTCTAGGCATTCGGTGGTTTCCAGCGCGCGCAGGAAGGCATGGCTAAGGAAAGGGTCGCGGTCGCCGCCCAGGCGATCCCAGTCGGCGGCTACGATTTCCCCCAGTCCTTCGTGCAGACGCAGTTCCAGGCTCATGCGCCGGAGACGGCCTCAGGCCTTCTGCTCGGCCGCCAGGCGGTCCAGATAGCGCTCCGCGTCGAGTGCGGCCATGCAACCGGTGCCGGCCGAGGTGATCGCCTGACGGTAGACATGGTCCATCACGTCACCGGCGGCGAATACGCCGGGTACGCTGGTCGCCGTGGCGTCGCCGTCCAGGCCGCTCTTGACCGTGATGTAGCCGCCGTGCATGTCGAGCTGGTTCTCGAAGATCTGCGTGTTCGGCTTGTGCCCGATAGCGATGAACACGCCGCTGACATCGACTTCCTGGGTGCTGTCGTCCTGCGTGCTGCGAACCCGCAGGCCGGTGACGCCGCTGGCGTCGCCCAACACTTCGTCAAGAGTGTGGTTCCACAGCAATCGTACGTTTCCGCTGTTTGCTTTTTCGAGCAGCTGGTTCTGCAGGATCTTTTCAGCACGCAGACTGTCGCGGCGGTGGATGAGAGTCACTTCCGAGGCGATGTTGGAAAGGTAGAGGGCTTCTTCGACGGCGGTATTGCCGCCACCGACCACGGCAACCTTCTGGTTGCGGTAGAAAAAGCCGTCGCAGGTCGCGCAGGCTGACACGCCCTTGCCACGGAAGGTCTCCTCGGAAGGCAGACCGAGGTACATGGCCGAAGCTCCGGTGGCTATGATCAGCGCATCGCAGGTGTAGGTCCCGGAGTCGCCGATCAGGGTGAACGGACGTGCGTCCAGACGCACAGTATGGATCTGATCGAAAATCATCTCGGTACCGAAACGCTCGGCATGCTTGCGCATGCGCTCCATCAGTTCCGGCCCCTGCACGCCGGCCTCGTCGCCGGGCCAGTTGTCGACTTCCGTGGTGGTCATGAGCTGGCCGCCCTGTTCGATACCGGTAATGATGACCGGATTGAGATTGGCGCGGGCGCCATAGACGGCTGCGGAGTAGCCGGCGGGGCCGGAGCCGAGGATGAGGAGACGGCAGTGCTTGGGATCGCTCATGTATAATCCTTGCGTTCTTTAGGGTGTGGCGTCTGCTTGGCAGTTGCGCTCGATCGACTGCTTAAAGATGGGGGCGGCGGGGCGCCTTTCAATTACCGCAATGTTACGGCAAAGTGCCGCTTCTCGGCAAAAGCGCGCAGTGTCGCGATGTTGATTGCCATCAGGTATAATCCCTTGAAATATCAAGGTCGTATTTCCTTTATTTCACGTTATTTGTGATTCTGACTTTGGCGGAAACAAGCACCAAGCGTGGATGGTTCAAGTCGCTCAACGTTGGCCGCGGACGCGGTTTGCGCGAGGGCGCGTTGTTGCTGTTTTTGGCCGCGGGTCTGTACCTACTGCTGGCGCTGGTCAGTTACCATCGCGGCGACCCCGGCTGGTCGCAGACCGGATTGGGCCGCCCGGTAGCCAATCTGGGCGGACGGGCCGGCGCCTGGTTCGCCGATTTCTTCCTTTATCTGTTCGGCTATCTGGCCTACCTGGCGCCGCTTATGGTGGGCTACAGCGGCTATCTGGTGTTTCGCGGGCGTGCGGCTGACGGCGAGTTCGATCCGGCCGAGTTCGCCCTGCGCTGGGTGGGCTTCGCGGTCACCGTGGCGGCCGGCTGCGGTCTGGCCACTCTTCATTTCCAGTCCAGCTATCTGCCGCTCAATGCCGGTGGCATTCTTGGCGCTCTGGTCGGCAGCGAGTTGACCCGTGTGGCAGGGACTCTGGGCACTACGCTCATGCTGCTGGGTTTGTTCCTGGCGGGCATTACGTTATCGACCGGCCTGTCGTGGCTGGCGCTGATGGATCTGATCGGACGTTTCACTCTAGGCGTGGGGCGCTGGATCAGCCGAACACTGCTGAGCTGGCGCGAGCGGCGCGCGGCCGTGCAGGCGCGCACCGCACGGGAAACCTCCTTCAAGGAAAAGACCGCCAAGCGTGCGGCCAAACCCAAGCCCAAGATCGAACCCAAGATCGTGCCGCCGCAGACCAGCGATCGGGTCGAACGCGAACGCCAGATTCAGCTGTTCGAGGCGCCTACGGTGGCCGGTTTGCCGCCATTGTCGCTACTCGATCCGGCCAAGCAGAGCCAGGGTGCCTATTCCGAAGAGGCGCTGGCAGCGATGTCCAAGTTGGTCGAACTCAAGCTGGCCGATTTCGGCATCGAGGTCGAGGTGGTCGCCGTTCATCCTGGCCCGGTGATCACGAGATTCGAACTGCAGCCGGCGCCCGGCATCAAGGTCAGCCGCATCACCAATCTGGCTAAGGATCTGGCGCGGGCGCTTTCGGTGGTCAGCGTGCGTATCGTCGAGGTGATTCCGGGCAAGTCCGTCATCGGTTTGGAGATCCCCAACGAAAATCGCGAGGTGGTGGCGCTGAGCGAGATTCTGCGCTCCAAGGCCTACGACGAATCGAAATCGGCGCTGACCCTGGCTTTGGGCAAGGACATCGGGGGTGCGCCCGTGGTCGCGGATCTGGCGCGCATGCCCCATCTGCTGGTTGCCGGCACTACCGGTTCGGGTAAATCCGTGGCGGTCAACGCGATGTTGCTTAGCCTGCTGTACAAGGCAGTGCCGCAGGACGTGCGTCTAATCCTCATCGACCCAAAGATGCTTGAGCTGAGCGTCTACGAGGGCATTCCGCATCTGCTCACGCCGGTCGTCACGGACATGAAGGACGCCGCCAATGCGCTGCGCTGGTGCGTGGCGGAGATGGAGCGGCGCTACAAGTTGATGTCCAAGCTGGGTGTGCGCAATCTCGCCGGATTCAACCGCAAGCTGCGAGAAACGGCCGAGCAGGGTGAAACGATTCCCGATCCGCTGTTCAAACCTGAGGAACACGTGGCCGAGGAAGGCCCCCCGGCCTTGGAGCCGCTGCCTTTCATCGTCGTCGTGGTCGACGAGTTTGCCGACATGATGATGGTAGTCGGCAAGAAGGTCGAAGAGTTAATCGCCCGTCTGGCGCAGAAGGCGCGTGCGGCCGGTATCCACCTGGTGTTGGCCACCCAGCGCCCGTCCGTCGATGTCATCACCGGTCTGATCAAGGCCAACATTCCCACGCGTATCGCCTTCCAGGTGTCCTCGCGGGTCGATTCGCGCACCATTCTCGATCAGCAGGGCGCCGAGCAACTGCTCGGTTACGGCGACATGCTTTACTTGCCGCCCGGCCGCGCCCTGCCGGATCGCGTGCACGGTGCTTTCGTCGGCGACCATGAGGTGCACCGTGTGGTCGAAGAGTTGAAGAAGCTCGGCGCGCCGGACTATATCGACGAGATCGTCAACGAACCGTTGCCGGGAGAGGGCATTCCCGGACTGGATGCCGGTGGCGACGAGCGAGAGACCGATCCACTGTACGACGAGGCGGTGGCGATCGTGACCGAATCGCGCAAGGCCTCCATCTCCTACGTGCAGCGCCGTCTCAAGATCGGCTACAACCGGGCGGCGCGCATGGTCGAGGACATGGAAGCCGCAGGCATCGTCAGCCAGGTGCAGTCGAACGGCAACCGCGAGGTGCTGGCGCCGGCACCGCCCGAAATGTGATAGTGGCGCCCGCCACGCCCTGGAGGATTCTGATGCCACGCCTGTTCATAGCCTTGTGTCTGCTCGTACTCAGCGCCAGCGTCCATGCCGATGCGGTGGCTGACCTCAAGAGTTTCTTTCAGACCACCAATACGTTGAGCGGCAGTTTCACGCAGCAGGTCTACGAAACCGACAGGCCGCGTATCAGCCAGTCCAGTGGCAGTTTCGAACTGGCCCGCCCCGGCCGTTTCCGCTGGTCCTACCTCAAGCCGCATCAGCAGATTCTGGTCTCCAACGGACAGAAGCTGTGGATCTACGAAAAGGATCTGGCGCAGGTCACGGTGCGCGCCGTCGGCAAGGCACTGGGCCGCGCACCTATCACGCTGCTCGGCGGCAGCGTTCCGTTGACCGAGAGCTACACACTGAGCGACGACGGCAGCCGGAACGGACTGAATTGGGTCAAGCTCGTACCCAAGGACCTCAAGAACAGCCAGTTCGAGCGTGTCCTGCTGGGTCTGAAGGGGTCCTCGGTGCAGCAGATGGTGATGTTCGACCAGTTCGGACACCGCACCGTGATCACCTTTGAGGGCACCAAGCGCAATATTAGCCTGCCGGCCAAGGACTTCACCTTCGTGCCGCCCAAGGGAGTCGATGTCGTCGACATGCTGTGATGGCGGACCTGTTCGCAGACGAGACCTCCGATGAGTTCCGCCCGCTTGCGGACCGCATGCGGCCGCAGAGACTGGAGCAGGTCATCGGCCAGCGCCATCTGCTGGGCGCAGGCAAGCCGCTGTGGCGCGCCATTGCCGAAGGTCATCTGCACTCGATGGTGCTGTGGGGGCCGCCCGGCACCGGCAAGACCACGCTTTCGCGGCTCATGGCCAATCAGGGCGGGGCGCAGTTTCTTACCCTCTCGGCCGTACTCGCCGGTGTCAAGGACATTCGCGAGGCGGTAGCCAAGGCCCGCGAGGCGCGCGAGCGCGAACATTGCCCCACCGTGCTGTTCGTCGACGAGGTGCACCGCTTCAACAAGGCGCAGCAGGACGCCTTCCTGCCGCATGTCGAGGACGGCACGTTGTTCTTCGTTGGCGCGACCACCGAGAACCCGTCCTTCGAACTGAACAATGCTTTGCTGTCCCGCGTGCGTACCTACGTGCTCAAGTCGCTGGAGCCGGAAGAGGTGCAGGCGGTGCTTCGCCAGGCGCTGGAGGATGCCGAGCGTGGGCTGGGCGGGCAGGGGGTGGAATTGCCCGGAAAGTCCGCGGAGCTGCTGGTCGCCGCTGCCGACGGCGATGCACGGCGTGCGCTCAATCTGCTGGAACTGGCGGCCGATCTGGCACAGCCGCAAGCCGAGGGCCGTCGCGTGCTCGACGAGGACGTGGTGCGTGAAGTGGCCAGCCAGTCCCTGCGACGCTTCGACAAGGGCGGTGAATACTTTTACGATCAGATCTCCGCGCTGCACAAATCCATGCGCGGCTCCAATCCGGATGCGGCGCTGTATTGGATGTGCCGCATGCTCGACGGTGGTTGCGAGCCCCTGTATATCGCCCGTCGCATGGTGCGCTTTGCCAGCGAGGATATCGGCAACGCCGATCCGCGCGCGCTCGAACTGACGCTCAACGCCTGGGATACCTACGAGCGGCTCGGTTCTCCGGAAGGTGAACTGGCGTTGGCGCATGCCGTCGTTTACATGTCGGCAGTACCGAAGAGCAACGCGGTGTACAAGGCTTTTGGCGCGGCCATGCGCGCGGCGCGCGCCAACGGCACGCTCGAAGTGCCGCTGCACCTGCGCAATGCGCCGACGCGGCTGATGAAGGATCTCGACTACGGCAAGGACTACCGCTATGCGCACGACGAGGCTGACGCCTATGCGGCAGGCGAGCGCTATTTCCCCGAGGGTATGCCCGAGGAGCGGTTCTATACGCCGAGTGAGCGTGGGTTGGAGGCGCGGATCAAGGTACGTTTGGACGAGTTGAGGGCCAGGGATCGCCAGGCGCGGAAAGGTAAGTAGCGCTAGCTGGAAGCGGCATTCTCGGTTTTGATCTCGCACGCTCCAACTTTACGCACTTGCTGGCTCTGGTGGGCTGTTTCGTGCGAGATTTGGATTGATTGGCGATGTGTAAAGCCCACGCATCGTTTTGCATTTGGGGTGCTTTTCGGGCGCGAATCAGCGTTAGGTAGCGCTGGTCTTACGTGAGTGACGCGCCCGAGTACCTTTCTTTGCACGCCCAAAGAAAGGTACGAAAGAAAGGCGCCCGAAAGGCCTTGTCCCTACGGGCAGACCTCGAGCGTACACCCCGT
>NZ_JARRQY010000036.1:0-67663 GCF_037381185.1 Acidihalobacter sp. | reverse complement strand
GGTCACCCGCTGCGATCTGCTCGAAGTCATCAAGACGACCTTCGACGCCAACGGCATCGGCATCCCGTTCCCGCAGATGGACGTGCACCTGCAGCACGGCAAGGCCGAGACCTGATCCCGCCACGCCTGCCGGCGCGTCTGCGAACGCGCCGGCGGGTCGACATCCCGCTCGACTTGTCTGCACCGCAACTCCGGCCGGCCGGTCATCAATACGTCACTTCCACGCACTAAGGTGCGCAGCGATATGCGGTCACCTCACCGCTGACGAAATCCGGCGCAATAACAAATACGGAGTTGTAACCATGAGCAATATCAGGAGAAAACCCGACGCCCGCCGCCTGGCCGGCGTGGCGAGCGGCCTGCTCGCTTTGTCCACCGTCTTCGCCGCATATTCGGCCCATGCCGCGGATCGCGTGAAGATCCAGTTCTGGAACGCGATGAGCGGCAAGCTGGGCGAAACGGTCCAGCACCTCGCCGACGAGTTCAACCAGTCGCAGAACCGCTACGAAGTCGTTCCCGTGTTCAAGGGCACCTACAAGGAAACGATGCTGTCGGCCATCGCCGCCTTCCGCGCCCACAATCCACCAGACATCGTGCAGATCTTCGATGTCGGCACCGCCACCATGATGTCCGCCAGGGGCGCCTACGTGCCGGTGTACAACCTGATGGCCAAGGAGCACATCGCCTTCTCCACCAAGCAGTTCATCCCCGCCGCGGCCAGCTACTATTCCAACACTCAGGGCAAGCTGGTGTCCCTGCCGTTCAACAGCTCCACGCCGGTGATCTTCTACAACAAGGATCTGTTCGCCAAAGCCGGTGTGCAACCGCCCAAGACCTGGGCCGAAATGGACGTGGTGGGCAAGAAGCTGCGCGCAAGCGGCGCCGCCTGCGGATTCACCACCGGCTGGCCCGCCTGGGTGCAGATGGAACAGTTCTCGCTGTGGAACGGCCTGCATTACGCCACCCACGACAACGGCTACAAGGCTGTCAAGGGCGTCAAGCTGCTGATCAACGACAAGCCCTACGTTGAGCATCTCGCGCAGTTGGGCGAATGGTCCAAGAGCGGCGTGTTCGAGTACGGTGGCCCCGAAAGCAACAGCCGCCCGCTGTTCGTCAGCGGTCATTGCGCCATGTACATGGGCAGCTCGGCCTCGTATGCCGCGATCAAGGGCGGCGCGCAGTTCCCCTTCGGCATCGGCCCCATGCCGTATGACGGCAAGCTCGCCGATGCGCCGCAGAACACCGTAGTCGGCGGCGCCTCGCTGTGGGTGATGAAGGGTGTACCGTCCAGCCACTACGCCGGCATTGCCGCGTTCCTGAAATTCATGATGTCCGGTAAGTCTCAGGCCTACTGGGCCAGCAGCACCGGCTACGTGCCGGTCACCCAGGCCGGCTATCAGCAGCTCAAGAGCGAAGGCTTCTACAACGAACAGCCCGGCGCGATGGTCGCCATCGACGAGCTGTCCAACAAGGCCCCCAAGCCCTGGACCATGGGCATCCGCCTCGGCTACATGCCGCAGATTCGCCAGGTCGAGCGCAACGAAATGGAAGCCGTGTTCGCCGGGCACAAGAGCGCACAAACCGCGCTCGACGAAGCCAAACGCCAGGGCGACGTTCTGCTGCAACAGTTCACGCAAAGCCTGCAGCACTAAACCGACGCATGACCTTTCCGCTCCGGCACGGCGTGCCGGGGCGGTGTTGTTTCCTCCCATCAAACCCGCGATACCTCACAAAGTCTCCAGGGACAGGCACAACTGTTTCCGACACAGCAGGTGGGCGCAACCGCACGAAAAGCTTATGGCAAAGAAGACTCGCAACGTCCTGTTCATCGTAGTCGACCAATGGCGCGGCGATACGCTGCCGTCGCTCGGGCAGAGCGGCATCCGCGCGCCCAACCTGGAACGCCTGATGCGCAAGGGCACGACGTTCACCCGGCACTATTGCCAGGCGGCGCCCTGCGGGCCGGCGCGCGCCAGCCTGCTCACCGGCACGTACCAAATGACACACCGCGTCGTAGGCAACGGCACCCCGCTCGATGCGGGTCTGGAAAACCTCGCCGGTGCGCTACGCAATGCCGGTTACGACCCAGCATTGACCGGCTATACGAGCACCACGCCGGACCCGCGTGTCGTCCCGCCGCAGGATCCGTGCTTCGAAAGCACCGGCACGATTCTCGACGGCTTCACCCCGATCGCACCATTCTCCCCCGGTAAGCGCCCCTATCTGGCCTACCTCAAAACTCAGGGCTACGCGCTGCCGGGAAGCGATGCGCTAGACACCTGGCTCGCCAAACCGGGCTGGTCCGGGCAACGCGGTCCCACGTATGCCCCTTCACGGATCGCGGCCCGGCATAGCGACACGGCCTGGTTCACCGATAAGGCTCTGGAATATCTCGACGGCGCAGCCACACAACCCTGGTTTCTGCACCTGGGCTACTGGCGCCCGCATCCACCGTTCACCGCACCACGCGAATATCACGACCGCTACCATCCCGACGACGTGCCCGCGCCGCTCGACGCTGGCAGCGCCGAAGAAGTCGCCGCGCAGCATCCGCTAGCGAACTACTTCCTGCGGACACAGCAGCAGAAGAGCTTCTTCCGCCCTGGCGGAGGACTCGTCCGCGACCTGTCGGAGCAGGACTTCAGGCAGTTGCGCGCGACCTATTACGGCCTCATCGAAGAGATCGACGACCACCTGGGCAGGATTTTCGCCTGGCTGGACGCGCACGATCGCTGGCAGGACACGCTGGTCATCTTCACCGGCGACCACGGCGAACAGCTCGGCGATCGGCATCTGCTCGGCAAGCTCGGCCACTGGGACGAGTCGTACCACGTACCGCTGATCGTCGTGGATCCCGACGCGGCGGCGGACACGCTGCGCGGACAGAGGATCGACCGCTTCACCGAATCCGTCGACATCTTTCCCACGATCATGGCCTGGCTGGAGCAGCCGATCCCATCGCAAGTGGACGGCCGTTCGCTGCTGCCGCTCGTGCACGACCGCTGCCCCGACGACTGGCGCCGGGACGCGCACTGGGAATTCGATTTCCGCGACGTGCGCAACGCGAAGATCGAAACCGCACTGGACCTGGACGCGCATGCCTGCGCACTCTGCGTCCTACGCGACGAAAAGTGGAAATACGTATATTTCAACGGACTCCCGCCGCTGCTGTTCGACCTGGAAAACGATCCGAACCAGCGCATCGATCTCGCGTCCGACCCCGGATACCGCCATGTCCGCCTGGAATATGCTGAGAAGATGCTGGCCTGGCGCCTGCGCCACGCCAACCGCAGCCTGACCCATTACATGTCCGGCCCCGGCGGTCTCTACCCGGGATAACCCCCGCGTCCGCCCAGCGATGCGCAGGCTGTCACGCGGTTGAAACGCAGCGTGACTAGAGTGTGCGCTCTGCCGCATTCGCCCGCTAAATCCCTCTTTCAGACAAGGACTCGTCGCATGCCGCTTACCACCGGATTCGCCGCGAAAATCGCCAAAACGCTCGCGGCACTCGCTGTATCCGCCGCGCTGCTGCCCATGGCCGCGCAAACCATGGCGGCGGACCGCATCCAGCTGTCCTTCTGGACAGCAATGGGCGGCATGCGCGGCGAAGTGCTGCAACATTTGGTGAACGAATTCAACGCATCGCAGCAGCGCTACACGGTCGTTCCCGTATTCAAGGGCACCTACAAGGAAACCATGCTGGCCACGATCGCCGCCTACCGTGCGCACGCCACGCCGGACATCGCGCAAATACTCGACGTCGGCACCGCGACCATGATGGGTTCCAAGGGCACCTACATCCCCGTCTACCGGCTGATGCAGCGCGAACACATCCCGTTTTCCACGCAGCAGTTCATCCCGGCGGCGGCAAGCTACTATGCGGACACGCAGAATCGCCTGGTGTCGCTGCCCTTCAACAGCTCCACGCCGGTGCTGTTCTATAACAAGACGCTGCTGAACAGAATCGGCGCCAAGCCGCCGAAAACCTGGGCGCAAATGGGCACGATCGGCGCCAAGCTCGTCGCGGCCGGCGTGCCCTGCGGCTTCACCACCGACCACCCGAACTGGATCCAGATGGAGCAGTTCTCCGTTTGGAACGGCGTGCACTACGCCACCGACGACAACGGCTATCAATCCGCCAAAAACGTAAAACTGCGCATTGACGATCCGGTCTTCGTAAAACACCTGGCGCAATTGGGAACATGGTCGAAATCCGGCGTGTTCGAATACGTCGGCGCCTCCCCCGGCCCCAGCACCGCCCTGTTCGTCAGCGGCCATTGCGCCATGTACACGGCGAGTTCGGCCTCGTACCCCACCATTCAGGCCGGCGCCAAATTTCCGTTCGGCGTCGCGCCCCTGCCCTATGCCTCGACGCAGCCGGATGCGCCGCAGAACACCGTCGTCGGCGGCGCTTCGCTGTGGGTGATGAACGGGCTGCCGGCCGACCACTATCCCGGGATCGCCGCCTTCCTGCATTTCCTGATGTCCGACAAGGCGCAGGCCTATTGGGCGAAACGCACGAATTACGTGCCCAGCACCCGCGGCGGTTTCGCACGCCTCAAGCAGGAAGGCTTCTATGCGGACAACCCGGGCACCATCGTTGCGGTAGAGGAACTGAAGAACAAGCCGCCGAAGCCCTGGACCATGGGCATTCGCCTCGGCTACATGCCGCAGATTCGCCAAATCATCCGCAATGAGATGTCCGCCGTGTTCGCCGGTCAGCAAACAGCCGGACAGGCGCTGGCGACGGCGAAACGCCAGGGCGACCAACTGCTGGCGCAGTTCTATCTGAGCCAGCGGGAAGGCCACTGAGCGTGGCCTGTCCAGCCAACCGCTGCCTGCGCCCGAACGCACGCCGATGAAAGCCGCACCCACCGCCACGCTGACATCGTTTCCCAACCGCTGGCTGCCCTACCTGCTGCTCGCGCCGCAGCTGGCCATCACCTGCGTATTTTTCGTCTGGCCGGCGTTCAAGGCCCTGTCCGGCGCGTTCTATCAAAGCAATCCGTTCGGCCTGGGAAGCTATTTCGTCGGCCTGGGAAACTTCACGGCCTTGTTCGCCGACCCTGCCTACCTGCACGCCATCGGGATCACCCTCGTCTATTCGCTCTCCACCACCGTGCTGTCCATGGGCATGGGGCTGTTCCTGGCCGTGCTCACCGAAGACCTCGTCGCCGGGCACACCTTTTTCAGAACGCTGTTCATCTGGCCGTATGCCGTGGCGCCGGCCATCGCCGGGGCGCTCTGGCTGTTCGCCTTCGCGCCCCAGATCGGCCCGGCGACGGATTTGCTCGCCGCGCTAGGCATCCAGTGGAACTATGCACTCAACGGCACGCAGGCCCTGTTGCTGATCATCAGCCTCACCGCCTGGCAGCAGATCGCCTACAACTTCCTGTTCTTCACCGCCGGCCTGCAAGGCATACCGGACGCGCTGCTCGAAGCGGCCTCCCTGGACGGCGCAAGCTACATGCGCCGCTTCTTCGGCATCGTTTTCCCGCTGCTCGCACCCACGACGTTCTTCCTGCTGATCATGAACATCACCTACGTGTTCTTCGACACGTTCGGCGTCATCAGCATCGTCACCCAAGGAGGGCCGTCCAATGCAACCCAAACGCTGGTCTACAAGGTCTATCAGGATGGTTTCCAGAACCTGAATCTCGGCTCGGCCGCCGCGCAATCCATCATCCTGATGCTGCTGGTCGGCCTGCTCACGCTATTCCAGTTCCGCTATCTCGATCGCCAGATCCACTATCAATGAAAATCCGCCAACTCCGTGTGCGCACGCTCGTCCTGGCGCTTGCCGCACTCGCCATTCTCACACCCCTCTACATCGCCCTAGTCGCCGCCAGCCACAGCGCCCGCGCGCTGCTCGGTGAATTCCCGCTACTGCCCGGCGGGCAACTGCTGCACAACTTCGCCAGCGTGTTGTTCCAGGGTCTGCCCGGTGCGCCGCCGGTATGGCTCATGCTCGGCAACAGCCTGCTGATGGCGCTGGGCATCACCGTCGGCAAGCTGACGATCTCCATACTGTCCGCCTACGCGGTGGTGTACTTCCGTTTCCCGCTGCGCATGACCGCCTTCTGGCTGATCTTCCTCACCCTGATGCTGCCGGTGGAAGTGCGCTTCTTCCCCACCTACCAAGTGACCGCCGGGCTGCACATGCTCAACAGCTACGGCGGGCTGATCGTGCCCTTGATCGCCTCGGCCACCGCCACGTTTCTGTTCCGTCAGTTCTTTCTCACCCTGCCGCACACGCTCGTCGACGCCGCCCGGATCGACGGCGCCGGGCCGGTACGCTTCTTCCTCGACACGGCTCTGCCGCTGTCGCGCACCAACATCGCCGCCCTGTTCGTCCTCGAATTCGTCTACGGCTGGAACCAATACCTCTGGCCGCTGCTGACGACCAACAACCAGAACTACGCCACCATCGTCATGGGTATCCAGGGCATGATCACCGCCGCGGCGAGCTTCTCGCTGCCGCAATGGAACCTCGTCATGGCGACCGCCCTCCTCGCCCTGACGCCGCCGGTGCTGGTGGTGGTGCTCATGCAGCGCTGGTTCATCAAGGGCCTGACCGAGACGGAGAAATAATGAGCACCTCGAAAAGCCGGCTGTGCGACCCGATTGCTGCGTTGGGCGATGCTCGTTCCCTCGCCTATCTACTAAAAGCCTCGCCGGAGCAGTGCTCCGGCCTACGCTCCGTCCGCCTTGCACTCGGGCCGTTCGGACGGTTTTTCGAGGTACCCTAATGGCCACCCTCACCCTACGCTCGCTCACCAAGCGCTTCGGCGACACCGCCGCCCTCACCCCGACCGATCTGGAGGTCGCCGACGGCGAGTTCGTCGTACTGGTGGGTCCCTCGGGCTGCGGCAAGACCACGCTGCTGCGCATGGTGGCGGGCCTCGAAACGCCCAGCGACGGCGACATCCTGATCGGCGACAAGCGCGTCAACGATCTCGAACCGCGCGCGCGAGACATCGCCATGGTGTTCCAGAACTACGCGCTGTATCCGCACATGAGCGTGCGCAAGAACCTGGCCTACGGCCTGAAGCTGCGCGGCATGGCCACGGAGGAAATCACGCGGCGCGTGGAATGGGCCGCCGACCTGCTCGGCCTCGGCGAATATCTCGACCGCAAACCCCGCGCGCTCTCCGGCGGCCAGCGCCAGCGCGTCGCAATGGGGCGCGCCATCGTGCGCGAGCCGCAGTTGTTCCTGTTCGACGAGCCGCTGTCCAACCTCGACGCCAAGCTGCGCGCCTCGGTACGTGTCGAGATCAAGCGCCTGCACCAGCGCCTGGGCACCACCACGCTCTACGTCACCCACGACCAGGTCGAGGCCATGACGCTGGCGCAGCGCGTGGTGGTGATGAACCGCGGCCGGGTCGAACAGGTCGGCCATCCGTCGGCTGTCTACGCCTGCCCCGCGACCACCTTCGTCGCCGGCTTTCTCGGCTCGCCGCCGATGAACCTGTTCGAAGCGCGGCTGAACGCCACCGGCGACTCGGTGGAAATAGCCGGGGTAGAGGCTCCGCTGCCCTTACCGACGTCCATGGAAGGCGGACAGCGCGTCACGCTCGGCATACGCCCCGAGGCGTTCGTCCCGGACGCGAACGGACCGCTGCCCTTCTCGCTCGACCTGCAGGAACCGCTGGGGGCGGAAACGCTGCTGCACGGCAACATCGGCAAACAGCCCTGCACGCTGCGCCTGGCCGGCGAAACCCTGTATGCGAAAGACCAGGTGGGGCGACTCACCGTCACGCCGGACGCCCTGCATCTGTTCGACGCGGAAAACGGTGCCCGGCTGACGCAGGATTAGCCGCGCAGGTCTTCGCGCATGCGCTCGAAGGTCTCGCGGTCGATCTCGCCGCGTGCGTAGCGCTCGCGCAACGCATCCATCGCCGGGTCGCGCGGCAACGCCTCGGAACCGCGCCGTCCGCTCGCCGCACGAATCGGGCCGAACACCAGCCAGACAACAACGGCAAGTACCGCGAGCATTATCAGCAAGCCCATAAAGGGTATCCCCCCACATCGCGCCGAAGTAGAAGCCCTCATGCCCATAGCCGTAGGACATGACCGCAACCTCAACCGCCGCTGATGACGAACTTGCCGTACATGCCTTTCCTGGCGTGTCCCGGCGTCGGGCATACGTACCAGTACGTACCCTGCGCCGCGTAGTCGGCCTGGGTGATGTCGTCGGCGTTGCGCCAGGGCAGCAGCGGCATCACGCCGGCAAAGCCGGGTCCGGTCTGCATCATGGACATGTAGGCGTACGGCGGACCCGCCGGCGTGATGATCACGCCATGCTCCATGTCCTTGCCGTAGTCCATGTTGACGAGATTCACATGCACCACAGCCCCTTGCGGGACCACCAACGTCGGATTGGTGATGTTATGCACCTCGAAGGTGCCGTCGTCATGCCCCGGCTGCACCGCGGTCATGTCGATGATCACCTGGCGGCCGGTGAAGCGCACCGTGTGCGTGGCCGTATTCGGACGAAGCCTTGAGGTACTGCTTAACCTTGGCGTAGTCCCACACCTGGCCGCCCCAACCCTCGCTTACCGGACCGTCGTTGCGCGCCCCGCCGCCCATCATGCCGCCGCCGTACATACCCTGCGCCAGCACGGACACCAGCATGGCCATCGCCAGACCGAGAGCGAATCCGGCAGCCGACTTCGTCACGTCTTTCGCTTCCATCGCGAATACTCCTGCGGCCTAGTCTCCCTCAAGTCGGGAATCGAGCACCGCCTTCTGTTCGGCGAAGGTCCCGTAGGACGCTTCGCCGTCGATCACCGTGATCGGCGCGATACGCACGCCGTACCGGGACTTGGCCTCTTCGGCAACCCCGGGCTGCGTGACGTCGCGCTCCTCGAAGGCGACGCCGCATTGGTGCAGGTAGCGCTTCACCGCCGCGCAGTCGGGGCAGCCGGGACTGGTGTAGAGCAGCACGCGGTTCATGTCGTCAGCACCGGACGGCTCAGGGCCCTCAGCTCTGCACTTCGGCTTCGTAACCCTCTTCCTGCACCGCCGCGATCAGCGCCGCAACGTCCGCCTCGCCGTGCACCACGGCGCCGCCGGGGGTCAGGGTCACTTCCGCGCTTTGCACGCCCGGCACACCTTCCAGGGCTTTGGTCGCGGCGCGCACGCAGTGCTCGCAGCTCATGCCGGTGATCTTCAGATTGAAGTCGCTCATTTGCTTGCTCCTTGCAAAGGGTTACCGAATTGTTCAGGTGGTCAGGGCCGTCGCCACGCGCTGCAACTTGGCGGCCACCTCATGTCCGAGGCCTTCGATGGTCGGATTCGTGACCATGCCGAGCACGGCCGCCGGATCCATGAACACCACGCTGACCCGGCCGTCCTGTTCCTCGCGTACCACCACGTTGCAGGGCAGCAGCTTCGGTGACGCGCTGCACGGTGGTCTCGAAACCGTCGCTACTCGGCACGGTAAAAACGAACTGGCTCATGGTGTTATCTGTCTCCAGGCTTTGGGGTGAAAGTTCTATACGGCCGCATCGGCGTGGAATGCCTGCAGGCGCTTCAGACGCAAGCTGTTGCTGAGCACGAAGATCGACGACAGGCCCATGGCCACGCCGGCCAGCATCGGACTCATGTGCACGCCGAACGGCGCGGCCACGCCGGCCGCAATCGGGATCAGCAGAATGTTGTAGAAAAAGGCCCAGAACAGGTTGCCGCGGATGTTGCCCAGCGTGCGGCGCGCAGCGGTCACGGCGGTAACCACCTCGCTCAGTTGGCCTCGGGTCAGCGTAACGTCGGCCGCCTCGATGGCGATGTCGGTGCCGCTGGCCAGGGCGATGCCCACGTCGGCCTGCGCCAGCGCCGGCGCGTCGTTGATACCGTCGCCGACGAAAGCGACGCGTCGTCCGGCCTGCTGCAGCTGCGTCACGACCTTCGCTTTATCTTGCGGCAACACCTCTGCGTGTACCTCGTCGATACCAAGCTGCGTGGCCACAGACTCGGCGGTGCGGCGTGCATCGCCGGTAACCATTGCCACGGCGACCCCGCTCTTGCGCAGCGCACTCACCACGGCATGGGACTCGGGTTTGACACGGTCGGCAATGGCCAGCAGGCCCAGCACCTCGTCCCCAGCCGCGACGTAGACCACCGTGCGGCCGGCGCCTTCAAGCTCGGACGCCTGCGTGCCGAGCGCTCCGAGCGGGACGCCTTCGCGTTCCATGAAACGGCGCGCTCCCACCCGCACCCGGCGCCCTTCGAGGTCACCCTCGATGCCGTGACCGACCACTGCACGAAAGTTCTCCACCGGCGGCGCGACCATGCCGCGCTCGTCGGCGGCGGCGATGATCGCCCGCCCCAGCGGATGCTCGGAGGCCGCTTCCAGCGCCGCAGCCAGACGCAGCGCCTCGTCCGGCTCGGGTCCGGCGGACGCGACCAGCGCCGGACGACCCTCGGTCAACGTACCGGTCTTGTCGAACAGCACCGTATTCACTTTCGACAGACTCTCCAGCGCTTCGCCCTTGCGGAACAACACGCCGAGTTCCGCGGCGCGGCCGGTGCCGACCATGATCGCCGCCGGGGTCGCCAGCCCCATCGCGCACGGACAGGCCACCACCAGCACCGCCACCGCGGCCACCAGCGCCAGGCTCACGTTGCCCACCGCTGCCATCCACACGCCGAAGGCGACCAGCGCAATGGCGATGACCGCCGGCGTGAATACCCGCACCACGCGGTCGGCCAACCCCTGTATCGGCAGCTTACCGGTCTGCGCGCTCTCCACCAGTTTGATGATCTGCGCCAGTACGGTGTCCCGCCCGACCGAGGTCGCTTCGATCACCAACCGACCGTCCTGATCCACGGTGCCGCCGACCACGCTGTCGCCCTCATCCTTGGCGACCGGCAGCGGCTCGCCGGTGAGCATGGATTCGTCGACGTGCGCACGTCCTTCGACCACACGACCGTCCACCGCAAAGCGCTCGCCCGGACGCACCACCAGCCGATCGCCCACGTGCAGCTGCGCCACCGCCACGTCCTGCTCCTCGCCTGTGGCGTCGAGACGGCGGGCGGTCTTCGCCTGCAGGCCAACCAGTTTGCGGATCGCCGCCGAGGTTCGCCCCTTGACCAGCTCTTCCAAATACTTGCCCGTCAACACGGCTGCCACCACCACCGCCGCCGAGTCGAAATAGACATGGCGCGCCTCGGGCGGGAATAGGCCCGGCACCAGCAGCACCAGCAGGCTGTAGGCCCAAGCCGCGCCGGTACCGGTCGCCACCAACGAATTCATATCCGGCGACAGGTGACGATAGGCAATCCATCCGGGCCGGAAAAACCGCCGTCCGGGGCCGAACAGCACCACCGTGGCGAGCAGCAGTTGCACCCAGTCCCAAAAACGCGGAATCGGGCTCGCGGTGGCCAGCAACTGCTGCCAGGCCGGCACGAAGCTCGCCCCCATCGACAACATCAGGATCGGCAGCGCCAAAGCCAGAGCCAGGATCACGTCCCGGCCCATGGCATGCAGCGTTGCCTGGCGTTTACGGGCCTCTTCGTCATCTCCGCCCTGGTCGACCGGGTGCGCCGCATAACCGGCCTCGGTCACTGCGCCGGCGAGGGTCTGAAGGTCGGTCGTGGCCGGCGCGTAGCGCAGATGCGCGCGTTCGGTAGCCAGGTTTACGCTGACCTCGAGCACGCCGTCCTGGCGCCGCAACGCGCGCTCCACCCGCCCTACACAGGAAGCGCAGGTCATGCCTTCGACCGCCAGGTCGGCCTCGGCCGTGACCGGTGCATAGCCGATCTCGCGGATCGCCTCGGCGATCTGTTCGACCTTGAGCAACTGCGGATCGAAACGCACCTCGGCGCGCTCGGTGGCGAGATTCACGCTGGCCGAAGCGACTCCAGGAAGCTTGCGCAGGCCGCGCTCGACGCGCGCGCTGCAGGACGCGCAGGTCATGCCCTCGACGCCGATATCCAGCTCGTGCGATCCGGCGGCGGGGTCCATCAGTTCTCGTCCCTGAGCAGGGTGGCGAGTATCGGGCATTCAGCGGTCGGACCATGGCCTGGGCAGTTCTCGGCCAGCGTTCCCAGGCCCGCCTTCATGCGCTCCAGATCCTCTATCCGCCTTTCGATATCGGCGATCTTGTGCTCCGCCAACCGCTTGACGTCTCCCATGTCCGCCGCAGGCTGAGCATGCAGCGACAGCAACTCGCCGATTTCGGTCAAGGAAAATCCCAACGCCTGCGCGCGGCGGATGAAACGCAGCTGACGCACAGCCGTCATGTCGTACAGACGATAGTTGGACGCGGTACGTCCGCTCGGCTCGATCAAGCCGAGGCGCTCGTAGTAGCGCAACGTTTCAGTGGCTACGCCTTCGCTGCGCGCCAATGCCCCAATGGTGAAATCGCTTTTCATGCCCACTCCCTCCGGTGCCGCCCGATGCGCCCACGGCCCCATCCGATGATTAATCGGCGTAAGTCTACACCCTAATGTTTACTTTAGAGTCAAGAATTAATTTCCACGAACGCAGAGCTCAGGACTTCGATACGGACACAAGCGCGGACATCGGATCGACCGCCTGTCGCATAGCAGCGTGTCAGAAGCTGTAAAGCAGATTGATCGAGGTGATCGAGGTGGTCTTCGGCACGTCGGACGGCGTCCGCGTGTTATGAGTGACCGTGTAGCTGAGCTGCAGCCCGATATCGCCGTACACCGAAACGTCCAGCGAAGTGACTGCCTGGGTATAGGCGTTGTGGTCGGCGAACATTTCCACCGCCTGGGAGAACTTGGAATGGTCGCTCAGATGGTAGCTGTAGTGCGCTGCGAGGCGGGCCACGCCACCGTTGCGGCGCGGCCCATCGACCTCCTGCGTCTGCGCCAGACCTGCGCCGAGTTCCAGATCGAGCCCCTGCGGGCCGCCGTGCAGCACGCGCCAGCCGTAACCGGCGGTTTCGGAGAACTGGTAGTCGTAGCCAGCGAAACGGTCCTGCAGGCCGGCCAGATTGGTGAACAGGAAGCGGCGGGCCGTCAAATAGTAGCGCAGCGTATCGGAGCCGGCATAGCGCCGCGCGGTGGTGTTGCCGTCCTGCGAGCCGTACAACGCCGACAGCTTGAGCCGGTTGTGCCAGCGCGCATAACGGTACTTGAGTTCGAACTTGCCGTTGCCGTTGGTGTTGCTGCTGCTGCCGGTGGTGCGCACGCCGCCAAGGCTCAGCGTTCCCTTCAGCTGCGCCTTGGGTTCAAGCTGACCAAGATCGAATACCGAGGGTTCGGCGTCGATCAGGAACGGCGGATAGGGCGGATCCGCATGCGCCGCGCCTGCGGCGCACAGTGCCAGTCCACCCGCCAGGATCCGCGGCACCGTTCGCCTGCGATGCCTGCCGCACTGCCGCAAGCGTTCACTCACGGTTATCGCGTGGCGTGCAGACCGTAAGAGCCAGCGCCTCGGCGCGCGCTCCCCAGGGATTGTCGGGAGCGGCCAGCCAGGCACTGCGGTGCAGCCAGGCCAGCGCTTCACGGCTGTCGGCGAGCAGAGCCAGTTCGTCGCGCTGCAGCGCTTGCGGCCCCTCATCCAGGCAGCGCTCGCGCAACTGCCTCACGCGATCGGCGCGCGGCCCGCGTTCCGAGCGTGCCATGCCGCGGGCCAGCACGTTGCGACGCGGATGCAGGATCGCCATCTCGAAGGCGCCGAGGCCGATGCGGGAGCGCTCCAGCAACGCGTCGCATTGCAGATCGGCGAGCAGCGGATCGGCACCGGGCGCCTCCTGGGGGATCGTCCACAGGCCGGCGCGGCGCAGACGATCGCCGAGCGCGAAGCGCGACAGCAGCACCGAAGTCGGTGCAGCCAGCAGCAGCGGCACGACGACCGGCAGCGACCAGTAGAAGAACATCGGCTTGAGGTGATAGCCGAAGCCGGCCCAGGCCAAGGCGACCAGGGCCGCGGGCAGATGCTTGAGCAGCGTAGCGCCCCAGGCCAGTTCCTCGCTGCGATTCTGCCCCGCCCACTGCACCTGGATGGCCAGCAGCGCACCGACCACGTAGCGGCTGTGCGCGAGCATGCGCACCGGCGCCAGCAGCGCCGACCCCAGGGTTTCCAACAGCGCACCGCCGAGCAGGCGCGCGAGGCCGCCGTAGGCGCGCCGGCGCCAGGTGCGCAGCCCGGCGTCGACCAGGGCCAGCAGTTTCGGCAACAGCAGGATGAGCGCGGTACTCGAGGCCAGTCCCACCGCCCAGCCGGGATTCCATTGCGGCCATACCGGAAACAGGCTGTAGCGGCTGGGGAAGTAGTCGATGGGCCACAGCGTGAAGCGTGCGACTTCGGCCGTACTCAATGCCAGAAAAGCCAGCCACAGCGGCGAGGCGGCGTAGGACAATATGCCGTTGAGGAAGGCCAGGCGGTGCGCGAAGCGCACGCCGCGGGCGCCGAACAGCAGACGCAGGTGCTGCAGATTGCCCTTGGCCCAGCGGCGGTCGCGCGCCAGTTCGTCATCCAGCGACGGAGGCGATTCCTCGTAGCTGCCGTCGAGCCCGGGCTCCAGCCACACCTCGTAGCCGGCGCGCGCCATGTAGGCGGCCTCGACGAAATCGTGGCTCAGCACCGGCCCGCGGAACAAGCCCAGGCCGCGCATCGCGCGCAGACCGCAGTGGCGCATGAACGGCTCGGTGCGGATGATCGCGTTGTGCCCCCAGTAAGCCGCCTCACCGAGCTGAAGCGAAGCCAGGCCAGCAGTGAACAACGGGCCGTAGAGGTGGTTGGAGAACTGCTGCAGGCGCGCGAACGGTGAGCGTGCGTTGACCAGCGTCGGGGCCGTCTGCAAGATGCCGCAGCGTGGCTCGCGCTCCATCAGCCGCACCATCTTCACCAGGGCCTCGCCGCTCATCAGGCTGTCGGCGTCGAGCACCACGAAATAGCGGAAACGGCGCCCCCAGCGGCGCAGGAAGTCGCCGATGTTGCCCGTTTTGGCCTTCAGGTTGACGCGTCGTCGGCGATAGTGGAGCCGGCTGTGCGCATTCAGTTCGCGGCACAACTTCTGCCAGGCCGCCTGCTCGGCCAGCCAGCGTTCGGGATCGCGGCTGTCGGACAGGATGAAGAATTCGAAATAGGCCAGTTGCCCGCTCTGCTGCAACGAGCGATAGGTCGCCCGCAGCCCGCGTAGCGAACGTTCCACGTCCTCGTGATAAATCGGCATCAGCACCGCGGTAGGCGCCAACTGTGTGCCATCGAGTCTGCCCCGATGGCGGCGCAGCAGCGAGCGTGGATCGCCGCCCGCGGCACGCACAGCGAAACCGAACACGGCCATCCACATGCCCGCCGAGATCCAGGCGAACAGCAGCGTGTAGATGGCCAGCAGCGACAACTCCAGCACGCCGCTGCCGTGGTAGGGCAGGATGGCGAGCATGGTCCAGGCACCGGCCAGCGTCTGCGCCAGCACCAACGCGCTGAACAGCCCGCGCCGCCACCAGGCTGTCAGCCGCCAGGAGGAAGTCTTGTCGATGGCCGCTCCCCACCCGGGGAGCGGCAAGCCACCTTGAACCTGTTCAGACATAGCGCACGCTCCCTCGCAGGAACGGCGGCCGAGCCCCGACCTGCGGCGCAGGCGCGTGTCCGCCCAGGTCGTCGATCATCCGCTCCAGCGCACGTCCGTCGTCCCGTTCGACGGAGTGCGCCAGCAACTCCAGCACTTCGCGCCCGTCGCGCTCGATCTCATCTGTACACAGTTCTGCATAGGCCAGCGACCGCAACGTGAGACGTGCCAGTTCATCGTGTCGCATGGCGGACTGCCTACAAAATGCGGCGCTGGTGCAGGCCGGCCTTGCGCGCGGCGTCTTCGGCGTTGCGCAGCGTGGAAATCTGGTCTGGCAGCGGCGCCACCTCGGCGAGAGGCTCGACCACCTGGCGCTCCTTCGCCGCCCGCAGAAAGGCATCGACCGCCTCCCGTTCGCCGGTGGTGTGTACGGTTTCGAGCAGACCGATGTAGACGCTGCCCATTTCGTTCGGAATATCCTCCAGATCGACCTCCAGAACACCGTCGGTGTCGAAACGCACCCGGCGTTCGGCGCTGCGGCACGGACCGCCTTCTTCGGCTTCCTGCCGGTGCACGTCGAACGGCACCCGGCGCTCCATCAGTTCGGCCTCGACGCCCAAACGCTCGAAGCTCGAGCCACTGAAGCGGAACGACCGCAGGACCCTGCCGTCGTTGGCGTGCGCCGTAATCTCAACGGTGCTTCCCAAAAGGTCCTCGGCCAACGGCGTGGCCCACTCCGGAAGCGTCAGTTCAACATAGTTGCGAGTCATATCGGATCTCCTTTTCGATAAGAGAACTGCGGTTAAAGCCGTTGCTCCTGCCCTAGGACCTTCCGGTCCTAGCTGCCACCGATGCGGTTCCGCTCCGGCAGTCCATAACTCCATGTCTCGCTCAAGGTGTCCCCGCCCTGCTTGAGAAAGGCGCGCAACTCGACGGGCTTGCCGGCGGCCGGCTTGGCCAGGATCGACAGGCGCCATTGTTCGAGAGCGGGAATGTATTCGACGTAGTGCTCGATCACCTGGGTGCCGTCCTGCCCAGTCACCACGCCTTGCACGGAAGCTGCAGGTGGAAGCTTGGCCAGCAGCCCGCCGCGGAAATCGACGACGAAGCGGTAGGCACCGTCGGCCTTGCCCTTGCCGGACGTGTCACTACGCCCGACGAAGGTCTTGACGACGCGGGCCATCGATTCGCCGTCAAGCTCGGGACCACCCAGTGCGATGTCGTAGTCGAAACCGAGCCGATCCCCGGCCTCCACCGGAACGGCCGGCGTCCAAAAGGCCACGATGTTGTCGTGGGTCTCGTCCGAGCTTGGAATCTCGACCAACACGACATGCCCCTTGCCCCAGTTTCCATCCGGCGTCACCCAGGCGCTGGGACGACGCTCGTAATGGGCGACGGCATCCTGATAGTCGGTAAACGCCGTATCGCGCTGCAGCAGGCCGAAGCCGCGTACATTGTCCGTGGAGAAGTAATCGAGCTTGAGCGTGCGCGGGTTGAGCAACGGCCGCCACAGCCACTCTCCGCTACCGTTATGAATCAGCAGACCACCGGAATCATGCACCTGGGGACGCCATTCACCGGCCGGGCGGGCGGTGTTGCTGCCGTAGAAGAACATGCTGCTCAATGGCGCCACGCCGAGCTGCCTGACGCCGGTGCGCGCGAACAGCACCGCCTTGACCTGCAATCGCGTGGGTGCGCCGGGATAGACGACGAACTGGTAGGCGCCGGTCAGACTCCTCCCGTCCAGCAGCGCGTAGAACTTGATCGACGTCGCCTTGGCGTCGGGGCGGATCAGCCAGTACTGAACGAAACGGGGAAACTGCTCCCCGGACGGCAGGCCGGTATCGACTGCGATGCCGCGCGCGGAAAGACCGAAGACGTTGCCGCGCCCGATGCCGCTAAAGTTACTCGCGCCGGCGAACACCAGGAAACCGGTGCGCCCGTTCTTGTCGCCCAGCGGGTAGCTAAGCCTGAAGCCGGCGTAGCCGAGATCGTCGGGAACCTGCTGAGCGAGTTTCTGGTTGGGAAATTCGAAATCCTGCTTGTCGTATGCAAGCGAATGCACGCCTTCGGCGTCGACCACGTCGATCTTCACTGTGTGCCCGTAATACAGACCCGGCGAAACCAGACTCACCTGAAACCTGGAATCGGCCGCACGCCAAAGCGCATGCTCGGGTTTGAAGCGGATATGGCGGTAGGTGGCGTAATCCAGTTCCTGCAACGCCTTCGGAATCGCCTTGGGCGCCGCATAGGGCTGCTTGGCAAGAGCCTCGGCCTTGGCCACCGCCTGCTCGAAACCGAAACCGGCCGCCAGCGCAGCCGGCGCCATGAACACCGTCAGCAAGGCCACTCCCGCAACGCTGAAAACCCTCTGCAACAAATCCGGATGCTCCCCAATTCGAAATGTCGGGCGCATTCTCGGGGGCACGGGAGGGGACTCTCAAATGTCGCTGATTTGAGACGATGGACAAAAAATTCACATCGGCCGGGAATAAACGACGCCGCAGAGTGTTTGCCTGACAAGCGGCTCCACAGGGGGGCCGTCCGAGCACAGGAGCCACATCATGCGTACCACCCGCTTTCTCGCTGCCGCCGTTCTCGGCGGTGCCGTCCTGCCCGCCTTCGCCGGTCCGGCGGATGATGCCTGTCATCATCTGCAGGCAATCGCCGACGCCAACCTGGCGGCGATCGCAGCCGACTACGCGCCGAACGCCGTCTTCCAGTGGGTCGGCGGGCCGCTCGACGGCGCCTACGCCAACCCGGCCGCCATCCGCGGCGTATGGACCAAGTTCACCAAGGCCAACGGGCGCATCGGCCACAGCGTGAACGAGCTGCGCGTGAGCGCCAATCCCAAGGGCGCCACGGTCACCGCGGATGTGGTGTTCAAGGCCAGTAAGGACATCAAGGTGCGCTACGTCATGACCTACCGCGACGGTAAGCTCGTCAACGAAATCTGGCAGATCGACCCGAAACTCAAGGCTACCGCATACTGACCGCCCGGCCGGACGCCGCCGCCCGCGGCGCGTCCGGCCCCGACCGGGACACCCGCGATGGACTACGCGTCGATCGAACCGCACATTCCGCGCCTGCGGCGCTACGCCCGCGCCCTGCTGGGCGACCGCACGCGCGCCGATGACCTGGTGCAGGACACGCTCGAACGTGCGCTGAAGAAATTCTCGCTGTGGCGGCGCGGCACCGACCTGCGCGCCTGGCTGTTCACCCTCATGCACAACGTCTACGTCAACCAGCTCCGCACCGAGCGCACCACCCTGCCCTGGACCGACGAGCTGGACGCCCCGGTGAGTGCACGGCAGGAAAACCTGCTGGTCGCCCGCGATCTGCTGGCGGCGATCGACGCGCTGCCACCCGAGTTCCGCGAAGTGGTGCTGCTGGTCGGGCTGGAGGAATTCAGCTACGCCGAGACCGCGCGCGTGCTCGGCATTCCGCAGGGCACCGTGATGTCGCGCCTGGCGCGCGGACGCGAGCGCCTGCGCCGCGCCCTCGAAGGCGAACAGGACAACCGGATCCGGAGGATCAAATGAACCGCAAGCATCCCTTGGACGAGGAACGCCTGCAGGCCTACGTGGACGACCGGCTCGACGCCGCGGCCCGCGCCGAGGTGGAAGCGCAGCTCGACGCGGACCCCGAACTGGCGGCACGAGCCGCCGCCTACCGGCGCCAGCACAAGACCCTGCACGAAACTTTCGACGCCGTGCTCGACGAATCGCTGCCGGCGCGCCTGCGCCGTCCGCAGTCGGCACGGCGCTCCCCGCTGCTGGCGCGCGCCGCGGCCGTGCTGTGGATGATGCTCGGCGGCGGCGTCGGCTGGTTCGGCGCCACCACGCTGCAGCAGGGCGGCGCACGGCTCGCGGCCGCGCCGCCCATGCTCCCGCGCGAAGCGGCAATGGCCTACGCCGTCTACAGCCCGGAAGTCATGCACCCCGTCGAGGTCGGCGCCGCGCAGGAACCGCATCTGCTCGGCTGGCTGTCCAAGCGGCTGGGCCACCGCCTGCGCGCCCCGGATCTCGCACGGTACGGCTACCGGCTCATGGGCGGCCGCCTGCTGCCGGCGAACGCCGGGCCGGCGGCGCAGTTCATGTACGAGAACAACGCCGGCGAACGACTCACGCTGTACGTCACCGTGCCCAGGCACGCCGGCAGCGACACCGCCTTTCGGTATGCCGAGGAACACGGCGTCTCGGTGCTCTACTGGGTCGACCGCGATCTCGGCTACGCACTCTCCGCCAAACTCGGCCGCAAGCAGTTGCTGCGTATCGCGGACGGCGTCTACCGGCAGATCACGCTCTGAGTCCGTTCATGCTGTAAGTGCCGGCCGCCTTGCGACGACATACAGAGTAAAGGGACCCGCAGCCGCGCTGCCGGCCCGTTAACGCACCGATCGCCGGTGCTCCGCATCCGGCAGGGAGAGACACGCAATGCCCTCACCGCTCTGGCTCATCGCGCTCGTTCCGCTGCTCGCAGCCGGCCTGCTGCTGCTCCTGCGCGGCCGGTTGCTGCGCCACAATCCGGACCTCGGCACCTTTCTGCGCCACGGCCGCTGGCCGCGCGGCTATGCACTCACGCATGCCGGCTTCATTCTCGGTTTCCCGATGCTGATGCTCACCGGCGCCGCGCTGTACTTCGAAGCCTGGCACCGCGCCCTGATCGCCTGGCTGCCGCAGATCGAAACCGTGCACGCCTGGGGCGGCATCTCCTTCGCCGCCCTGATCCTGCTGGCCGCCGCCGGCCTGCTCGGAAGCCCCCGCCGCCCGCGCTGGCTGGACTGGTCGCTGACCGCGCTGCTCACCGCACTGGTCACGCTGAGCGGCTTCGCGCTGTGGCTGCCGGGCCGCTTCCCGGCAAGCTGGGACGCCGTCGCCTTCGCCGTGCACGGCTGGATGTCCTACGCCTGGCTGGCCTGGCTGCTGGTGCACGCCGCGCTGCGACTGTTCTCCTTCCAGCGCAAGCACCCTCTCAACGCCCGCTTCGACTATGCGCGCCGCGAGGCACTGATGAGCACTGCCGGCGCTACGGTGCTCGGCGCCGGCGCCCTGAGCTGGCTCGGCAGCCCGGCCGGCGAAGCGCCGGCGCGTGCCGACACGCCGGCCGCGGGCGCCCTCAGGACCGGCAACGTAAGATCGGCGCGCCCCCGCCAGACGCGCTTTCCGGCCTACTACACCTATGCCAACGGCTATCCCGATATTGATCCGACAACGTTCCGCCTGCGCATCGAGGGCCTGGTCGACCACCCGCTCGAACTGACTCTGGCGCAGTTCGAAGCCCTGGACCAGGTGCGGGAGCAGCGCACCTTCACCTGCGTGACCGGCTGGAGCGTTCCCAACGTGCTGTGGACCGGCGTACGTCCGCAAACGCTGCTGGAACTGGCCGGCGCGCACGCCGATGCCACCCACCTCATCTTCCACTCCGGCGACCGCGTCTACGTCGACCAGCTCACCCTCGAACAGTCCCGACTCCCGGGCGTGCTGCTCGCCCATCGCCTCGACGATGTGCCGCTGCCGCGCGAGGGCGGCTATCCATTGCGCCTGGTGGTGCCGCCGATGTACGGCTACAAGTCCGTGAAATGGGTCGACCGCATCGTCGTCGCCAATCACGGGATAGTCGGGACCTGGGAGCGCTACGGCTACGCCAACGACGCCTGGATCGGAGGCAAACGCGCCTGAGGATCTGCGGCGCGGGGTTACGAACCCGCCAAGCCGCGCCGCCGCGCCATGGCCCGGCCGAGCGCGGGGAGATCGGCGCCGGTCAGCAGCGTCCGAGCCAGGGGAAAGACTTCGGCATCCTCGAAACGAAAATGTTCGCGCTGCAGAGCGACGAATTCCGACGCCGCAGGCATGGCCGCGGCGTGACCGTCGATCACGCCCTGCAGTTCCTCCCGCAAGCGACACCAGACCTCGTCCTGCCCCAGATGCTCGGCAACTATTCGAGCCAGCCATTCGTCCACCACCGCGCGCTCGGCCGGGGTACGCGCACGCCGTTGCAGCGCGGGTAGCAGATCGACTTCCTCATCGGCATGATGATGCGGGCCGGCCTCGTCGAAGTAAGTACAGACGCGCCGGGCGGCATCACCCGCCTGGCTGTCGGCGCCAGCCGATTCGAGATGATTTTCCAGGCGTTCCAGCGTTTCGCAAAAGCCGGCGATGCGTTGGTGGCAACCGGCCAGCATTCCAAGTGGGTCGTCGAGACCGGCGGCAGGCGTCGGAAACAGCATGGGCAAGCTCCCCGGAGCCATCTTCACAGCGATACACCAAATCAGAGACATTAGACCGGCAACTGAATATTTGCACCTTCAGAGCATCGACAGGCTTGCGCAGAAACACCTGCCTTGGCAGCATCTCTGACCTCGTCACCCAAGCCTATTCAGGAACCCATTCATGCCAACCCCAGCCCAGCTTATCGGCCACCGCGGCGCCGCACGTCTTGCACCCGAGAACACCCTCCCCGGCATCGAACTGGCCGCCCGACTCGGCTTGCCGTGGATCGAAATCGACGCGCAGCTCACCCGCGACGGCGTGCTGGTGCTGATGCACGATCACGAACTCGAGCGCACCACCGACCTGACAGGCACGGTGCGCGAGCACGACTGGGCCACGCTCGCACAGGCCGACGCCGGTGCCTGGTTCGGACCTGAGTACGCCGGCGTCCGCATTCCTCGCCTGGACGCCACGATCGAACTCTGCCGCAGTCTCGGCATAGGCATGCACATCGAGATCAAGCCACTCGACACCCACGAAACCGACACCGCCGAGGCGGTTGCCGATCTGCTCCGTACGGTCGCGCTGCCCGAGTCGCTGATCATCTCGAGCTTCTCCGGCAACACCGTCGCCACGATGCACAGACTGCTGCCCGACCACCCGCGCGCGCAGGGTGCAGAGCATTTTCCCGAGGACTGGCGCGAGATCAGCCGGAGCCTCGAACTCGATGCCTGGCATGTGGACGCGAACATCGTCACCCCCGAGTTGGCGCCCATGCTGCGCGAGGCCGGTCTGGCCGTGCGTGCCTGGACGGTCAATGATCGCGACCGTGCCCGGCAGTTGATCGACTGGGGCGTGGAGTCGGTGTTCACCGATGATCCGCCGACTCTGTTGGGGCGCTGACGCGCTTTTTGGGGTGTGGTTTTGGGTGCGAATCCGCGTTTGCGGTTTTGATCCTGCGTGAGTGAGAGCGACGTGTTTACTGGCTGTGGCGGCGTGTTTCGGGCGCGATCCGATGCATGGGGATTCGCTCTGGCTCGGTGACGCGCCCGAGCCGATTTGTTCGGCGCATCCCTGCGCCTCACCCCTTCGGGGTTTGCGCGAAAAATTGCTCCCGGCGATTTTTTCTTTGAGTGCGCAAAGAAACCGGCGAAAGAAACGCACCCCCAAGCACTCTGCGCCTGTGCCATTCACGGCTGCAGCGTCTTCAGGCTATTTCGCCACAAGGCGCATCGCGCCGGGAAGGCTCATTGCCTTCACAAGCGACGCAACACCGGGGCGGGACAGCCTGGTGTCGCCCTTCGGGTGGGCTGGTGTGCGCCCATGGCTGCGTTGCGGCGCTTGCCAAGGGCTCGGGCCATTGCCTTCGCACCGCGCCTTGCCCTGAACACACACCAACCCACTGCAGTCGCGAATGGCACAGGTGCAGAGTGCTGTGCTTGTCCCTGACGGGCAACCTCGCGAACGTACGCCTGAACGGGGCTCGCAGCTATAGCCATCCAGGCCAAGAGCTGCTTGGCCGGCGCCCTGCCGGCCATCCCCGCCCAGGCGCACGCCCGCGAGGCAAGCGATCAGGGGGGGACCTAACGTCAAAACAGCGCAAGTCCGAAACCAAATCATTCTGAACTGGTTTGGGTGTAACTCACAGGGCTGGGGCACGTTCTGTTTTGTCTCCCCGGTTCCTGTGTGGCCTTGCCTCGAGCGTGCGCCCCGGCGCGGGGTCGGGCGGCAGGGAAGCCGCCCGAGCAGGCTTTGCCAGGATAGCAAGTGCCTGCGGTGCCCCGCGATGGGGTGTGCGCTCGAGGTCCGCCCGTAGGGACAAGGCTCGGGCGCATCACCGAATCAGAGCGAATCCTCAGGCATCGAATCGCGCCCGAAACAGATCACCCAAGCCAGCAATTACGTCGTCTTCACTGCCGCAGGATCAAAAACGTCCCGCAGCTGATTCGCGCTGGACACGGCCCCCGACTGTCAAACGAAACCGTGTTCAAAAAGGCCGCAACACAACCCACCAACACTCACCCAACCCGCTGCCGAAACTCCCTCAACCACGCCTGCGACAACTCCCCCGCCCGTAAGCGCTCATCGGCACTCAACTCCCGCGCAACCCGCTCGCGATAGCGCGCAGCGTTGGCCGCACCGAGTTCGGCGGCGATGTTGAACCACTTGTAGGCATCCACATCGCTGCGCGGCACTCCCTCGCCCATGGCGAAACAGCGCCCGAGGTTGCTTGCGGCATGAGGCTCACCGGCCTGCGCAGCGCGGTAATACCACTGCGCGGCCTGTTCGGCATCCCTAGGCAACCCCCGGCCGGCGTCGTACTTCAGGCCGAGACGGAACTGCGCCTGTACATTACCTGCATCCGCGGCCACCCAGAACCAATGCGCAGCTTCGCCGGCGTCCGCCGGCATGCCTTCGCCTTCGTCCAGCATCACAGCCAGATTGAAGGCGGCGTCGGCAAAGCCTTGCGTGGCAGCCTGGCGGTAGTACTGCACCGCCAACACCTTGTCTTCGGGCACACCATCGCCGGCATCGCAGAGAACACCGAGGTTGTACTGCGAGCGTGCATCGCCCTGCTCGGCCAGCATCCGCCACAAACGCAGGGCCGTCTCGCGGTCACCGCTAAGATAGAGATCGAGAGCGGTGTTGAAATCGGTCATACTGTCACCCTGTTATAGCCTTAGCATCATCATGAGATGGGTTCCAGACACGTATCCCGGACACGACACACTTCAACGCCTCCCCTTGGAACGGTCCGGGCAGGCGGAGACCGTCCGGACGGCAGGCACATTGCCGACGTCACCATGTTCTACGCGCCTCAAAGCGGTGGTGTGCGTCGCTACTTGGACGCCAAGCGCGCCTGGTTCGCGCATCATACGCCCTGGCGCCACAGCCTGTTGACACCTGGGCTGCATGTGGGGGAGCCCGCACCTGGACACTACACCCTGCCGGCCCCGCCGCTGCCGTTCTCCAACGGCTACCGTTTCCCGCTGCGCCGCACGACCTGGCAGCACAAACTGGCCGAACTCGCCCCCGATCTGATCGAGGCCGGCGATCCCTATCGCCTCGCGCGTGCCGCACTCGAAGCCGGCCAGCGCCTGGGGATCCCCGTGGTGGGCTTCTACCACTCCGATCTGCCCCGCCTGCTCGACAAACGCCTCGGCTGCTGGATCCTGCCCGCGGTACGGCGCTACGTGCAGACGCTGTACCGGGAATTCGATCAAGTGTTCACCCCCAGCCGCAGCATGCGCGATACCCTGCTGGATATCGGCGTGGAACGCGTTGCCGTCCAGCCGCTGGGCGTCGATACCGTGCAGTTCCATCCACAGCTGGGCGATACCACGCTGCGCGACCGCCTGAGTATTCCCCGGGAGACGAAGCTGTTGGCCTTCGCCGGGCGCTACGCGCGCGAAAAGAATCTCGATCAACTGGTACAGGCCTTCGCGCTGCTCGGCCCGCAATACCACCTGCTGCTGCTCGGCCCGGACATGCCCTACCGTTCCGGCGGCAACGTCAGTTGCCTGTCGCGCTTCTTCGGCGCCGACGAACTTGCGCCCCTGCTGGCCGGAGCGGACGCCCTGATCCATGCCGGCGATACGGAGACCTTCGGCCTGATCGTGCTTGAGGCCATGGCCAGCGGCCTGCCGGTGATCGGCGTAGACGCCGGCGCCATCCCCGAGTTGGTCACGCCGGAAGTCGGCGTGCTGGCGCGCTCGAGCATGCCGGAGCACCTGGGCGAGGCGGTGCGCGCACTGTTCGAACACGACACGGCGGCGATGGGCCGCGCCGCCCGGCAGCGCGTCGAAGCCCACTGGAGCTGGGACAGCGCGTTCACCGGACTGATCGAACGCTACGCCGCGCTGACCGGCGCGGCGGTGCCACATGCGACGCAGGCAAGAAAACATGCGAGCGGCTGAAATGCGGCCCGCGGTCAGCGTCGTGCTGCACGACGTCGCCCCCGCCACCTGGCCGGCCTGCGCCCGACTGCTGGAGATGATCGACGGCTGCGGCGAAGTGCCCGTCACCCTGCTGGTGGTCCCCGACTACCACCACCGCGGCCGCATCGAGGACGACTCCGCATTCCGCAGCGCTATCGAACAAAGACTTACGCGCGGTGACGAACTCGCGCTGCACGGCCTCCACCACCTGGACGACAGCGCGCCGCGCCCGCGCGGCCCGCTGCAGTGGGCGACACGCCGGCTGTATACCGCTTCGGAAGGCGAATTCGCCGCGCTTGATACCGTCACCGCCGAACGACACATGTCTGCGGGTCTGGAGCAGTTCGCCAGGCTGGGCTGGACGGTGCGCGGTTTCGTCGCCCCCGCCTGGCTGATGAGCGAGGGCACCCGCGCGGCACTGGGCCGCATGCCCTTCGCCTACACGTCCACCCGCAGCGCGCTCTATGCTCTGCCCGATTGGTACGAATACCGCTATCCCAGTCTGGTGTGGAGCGTGCGCTCGGCCTGGCGCCGTGGCGCCTCACGCATCGTCAACACGGTGCAGGAGCAACGTCTGCGCGAGGCGCCGCTGCTGCGCCTCGGCCTGCACCCGGCTGACGCCGAACACCCGGCCGCCGTGGCCTTCTGGCGAGACGTGCTTAACCGCGCGCTGCGTACGCGCCAGGCGATGACCAAGGCCGACTGGCTGGAGCACGCGGTGTGAAGCGCTATCTGGCGATCGCTGCGCTCAGCCTGCTGCTGAGCGTGGCGATCCCGCTCGTCTACGGCGGCAGCGACGTACTGCCGCAACTCATCCGAGTATCGCCCTGGCTGATCATTGGCACGCTCGGCATGATTTTGCTTGGCTGGTGCTTCAACGCCGCACGCCTGCGCTTGCTGCTGGGTGGCGTGGCGCACGCCATACCGCGACGACGGGCGCTGGCGACCGTTATCGCCACCGAATTCGCCGGCGTCGCCTCGCCCGCCGGCGTAGGCGGCCCGCTCACCTACGTGTACCTGCTGCATCGGCAAGGGCTGTCCACCGCCCGCGCCGCTTCGCTCTATGCGATCGACCAGATCACCGATCTGACCTTCTTTGCCACCGCGCTGCCGCTGGCGCTGGCGGTATTCACCTTCGATCAGCGCTTGGAGCACCCCTTGCTGCTGGCAACGCTGCTGCTCGTGTTGCTCGGCACGGGCCTCGGCCTGCTCTGGGGGCTGATGCGCCGCTACCGCGGCATGCTGCGCCTGTTCGGCCGCATTCTGCGGCCGCTGCGCGTCAGCGAGCGACGCCGGCGCAAGATGGCGCGTTGGATTATTCAGTTTCGCCACGGCATCGCCCTGCTGCTGAGCATGCCCCGGCACCGGCTGATCCTGCTGTACGGCTTCTGCATGGGGCACTGGCTGATGCGCTACAGCGTACTGCCGGTTATTCTGCTCGGCCTCGGGCACGCCGTGCCTTGGTCGTATCTGTTCATCATCCAGGGCATGCTGCTGTTCGCCGGCCAATTGAGTTTCCTGCCGGGAGGTACCGGCAGCGTCGAGGTCGGCTTCGCCGCGTTGCTCGCGCCCTGGCTCGCACCCGAACCTCTAGCTCTGGCATTGGTGCTGTGGCGTTTCACCACGTTCTATTGGTATCTGCTGGCCGGCGCACCGGTATTTCTGACGAGCGCGGGCGGCGCAACGCGGAGACTGTTGCTGGCCCGCAACAAGCCCTGAGCGCCGCGCCGCCTAGGGACACGTTGATTAAATGGCTACACGGGCGATTTGCTACGTTGCGCCCTGCTCGCCCCTTCGCCCATCTATTTGATATGCCTCACTCACTGCGCTGCGGGCGCCTTGCAGCTCATCCCTAGAGAGCATCGAGCCAGGCATCGATCTGAGTCACCTCACTATCGATCAACGCGGGATCCGCATACACCGGGGCCAGCAGGCTGACCCCCTGTCCCATGACAAGCAGGTGGCAGGCCAGCTCGTCGGCATCCTGCGTGTGTCCCAAAGTGATGAACTGCTGCCTCAGCCACGTCCGAAACACCTCGAAAAGCACGCGCGCGTGATCCTGCTGCTCACTCTGGATCTTGGCCAACTCCAGCGTCAAGGAGCCGGTCGGGCAACCGTAGCGCAGCAGCTCGCTGCGCCCATCAAGCAGCATGCGGACGAAATGGCGCAGGCGCTCACGCGGCGTCGACTCGCTTTCGGACCACTCGGCCAGCATCTCGGCGTACTGCTCGCGGCGACGCTCGATCACCGCCTCCAGGATCTCGTCCTTGGACTTGAAGTAATAATAGAAATTGCCTCGCGACAACTCGGCCGCCTGCGCAATATCGCTGAACGAAGTGCGGTTGTAACCTTGCCGATAGAACAGTTGATCCGCCGCATCCACGATACGCCGGCGATTGGCGTCACCTTTCGACCCCATGACCTTTCCGTTCCGTAAAAACCTCCCAGGGGCTTTGCAGTATACGCCCGACGACCGTGGCAGCCCTTGCATGACATGCGCGCTGGCGCAATTATGGTGAAATATATCCCCCACGCACTGCGCCGTCCGGTCATCAGGAGTGATAATCCATGCTACGCCTCGCTGCCAACGACGCGCTGATTCTGGTCGATGTGCAAAACGACTTTCTGCCTGGTGGACGCCTCGGCGTCGCCGACGGCGACGCCGTCGTACCGCTGCTCAACCGCTATGTCGCGCATTTCCGTGCGGCCGGCCTGCCGATCGTTGCCACCCGCGACTGGCATCCAACCGGACACTGCTCGTTCGCCGCTCAGGGCGGCCCCTGGCCGGAACACTGCGTGGCCGACAGCCCCGGCGCCGCTTTCGCGGCCGGCCTGGAACTGCCGGGCGACGCGCTGATCATATCCAAGGCGGATACCGTGGAGGCCGACGCCTACTCGGGCTTCCAGGACACCGACCTGGCTGAGCAGCTGCGCAAGCAGGGAGTGACGCGCCTCTTCATCGGCGGCCTGGCCACCGACTACTGCGTGCTCAACACCGTCAGCGACGCCCTGGCCGCCGATTTCGAAGTCATACTTCTCGTCGATGCCGTACGTGCCGTCGACGTCGAACCCGGAGACGGCGCCCGCGCCATCGACGAAATGCGCGCCAAGGGCGCAACAACCATCACCGTGGAGGATATCCAACCGTGACCGAGGGCGTTCCCACCAGCCCCCTGCTGACCGATCTCTATCAGTTGACCATGATGCAGGCCTATCTGGAACGCGGCATGACCGAAACCGCCGTGTTCGAATTCTTCGTACGCAGACTCCCCGATTCGCGCCGTTTCCTGCTGGCCGCCGGCCTGGCGCAGGTCGTCGAGTTCCTGCAGGAGCTGCGTTTCAGCGAGGCCGAGCTAGCCTGGCTCGAGCGCAGCGGCCATGCCAACAGCCGGCTGCTGGACTACCTCTCGGGTCTGCGCTTCGATGGCGACGTGGACGCCATGGCCGAAGGCAGCGTGTTCTTCGCCGACGAACCCATCCTGCGCATCACCGCTCCCCTGCCGCTGGGGCAACTGGTCGAAAGCCGCATCATCAACCTGCTGCACTTCGAGACGCTGATCGCCTCCAAAGCCGCCCGCATACGCCTGGCCGCCGCCGATCATCTGCTGGTCGATTTCGGCATGCGCCGCGCACACGGCGCCGAAGCCGGCATGCTGGCGGCGCGCGCCGCCTATCTAGGCGGCTTCGAAGGCAGTGCCACCGTGCTCGCCGGCAAGGAATTCGGCATCCCTCTGTACGGCACCATGGCGCACTCCTTTGTGTTGGCGCACGATGACGAGCTGGGCGGCTTCGAGGACTTCGCCCGTGTCCACCCGGACAAGACCGTCCTGCTGATCGACACCTACGACACGCTCGAGGGCGCACACAAGGTGGTCGAAGTAGCCGCACGACTGCGCGAAGCGGGTATCCAGGTGCGCGGCGTGCGCATCGATAGCGGCGACCTCGGCGTCCTCTCGCGCGAGGTGCGCGCGATTCTGGACGCCGGAGGCCTGCGGGAGGTCACCATCTTCGCCAGCGGCAATCTGGACGAATACGCCGTGCAGGCACTGCGCACCAGTGGCGCGCCTATCGACGGCTTCGGCGTCGGTACGCGCATGGACGTTTCCAGCGACGTGCCCTACCTCGACTGCGCCTACAAGCTGCAGGAATACGCCGGCCGTGCGCGACGCAAACTCTCCGAAGGCAAAGCGACCTGGCCGGGCCGCAAGCAGGTCTACCGCCGCCACGACGCCAAGGGGTTCATGGCCGGGGACTGCATCACGCTGGAAAATGCTCCGGTACAGGGTGAGCCCCTGCTGCAGCCGGTGCTGCGCAGCGGCGAACTGCTCGCGCCGCTGCCGAGCCTGCAGGAGTCCCGCAGCCACGCGCTCGAGCAGCTCGGACGTCTGCCTCCCGCACTGCGCGAACTCGCGCCGCAGACATCGCCCTACCCGGTCGAAATCGGCGCCGAACTCGACGCGCTTGCGCGCCGGCTCGATTCGGCTGCCTAACGCACGAAGGGCGCCCATGCGGGCGCCCTTCATTATTCACCGAACGATCACCCGGACGGATGCGCCCCGGGGCGGCAGGTTCAGCCTGCCAAGGCCAGCATCAGCTGGTTGAGGCGCACCACGAAACCGGCCGGATCCTCTAGCTGGCCACCCTCGGCCAGGATCGCCTGATCCAGCAACAGCGCCGACCACTCGCCGAAACGCGTCTCATCGCCTTCGTTCTCCAGACGGGCCAGCATCGGATGGACCGGATTGATCTCCAGCACCGGCTTGGTGCTAGGCACTTCGTGACCTGCCTGCTTGAGCAACTGCTGCATGTACAGCGCCATGTCGTGCTCGCCGAGCACGATACAGGCCGGAGAGCTGGTCAGGCGGTGCGATACGCGCACATCGTTCACCCGCTCCCCCAACGCCGTCTTGATGCGCCCGACCAGCCCTTCGGCGGCCTTTTCAGTCTCTTCCTGGGATTTGCGCTCGTCCTCGGATTCGATGTCGCCCAGGTCGAGATCGCCCTTGGCGACGGACACCAGCGACTTGCCGTCGAACTCCTGCAGATGGGCGGTCAGCCATTCGTCCACCCGGTCGCTGAGCAGCAGGACCTCGATACCCTTCTTGCGCAGCAGTTCCAGGTGCGGACTGTTCTTCGCCGCGATGAAGGAATCGGCGGTGATGTAGTAGATCTTGTCCTGACCTTCGGGCATGCGCGCGATGTAGTCGGCCAGCGACACGTTCTGGGTCTGCTCGTCGCTGTGCGTGCTGGCGAAGCGCAGCAGCTTGGCGATCTGCTCGCGGTTGGCGAAATCCTCGCCGGGGCCTTCCTTCAGCACGTTCCCGAACTGGTCCCAGAATTCCTGGTATTTCTCCGGCTGCTTCTCCGCCAGATCCTCCAGCAGACCCAGCACCTTCTTGACCGAACCCGAGCGCATCTGGTCGATGATGCGGTTGCCCTGCAGGATCTCGCGCGAGACATTGAGCGGCAGGTCGTTGGAATCGATCACGCCACGCACGAAACGCAGATAGCGCGGCATGAGCTGCTCGGCGTCGTCCATAATGAACACGCGCTGCACGTAGAGCTTAACACCGTGCGGATGGTCGCGGTCCCACAGGTCGAAAGGCGCCTTGGCCGGCACGTACAACAGCGAGGTGTATTCCAGACGACCTTCGACGCGATTGTGCGTCCAGGCCAGCGGATCGCCGAAATCGTGGCCGACGTGTTTGTAGAACGCTGTGTATTCCTCGTCCGTGATCTCGGACTTGGAGCGCTGCCACAGCGCGGAGGCCTTGTTGACCGTCTCCCACTCGTCGCCCGGCTTGCCTTCCTCGTCCTGCTTGCGCATGCGGATCGGCAGCGGCACGTGGTCGGAATACTTGGTGATGATGTTGCGCAGGCGCCAGGCGTTGAGCAGATCCTGGCGCTCTTCCTCACGTAGGTGCAGCACGATCTCGGTGCCGCGTGCCGGCACCTCTAGCGTCTCCAGCGTATACGCGCCGGTGCCGTCGGACTCCCAGCACACACCATGTTCGGCGCCCATGCCGGCGCGGCGGGTGGTCAGGGTGACGCGCTCGGCAACGATGAACGCCGAATAGAAACCCACGCCGAACTGACCGATCAGCTTGGCGTCCTTGGCCTGGTCGCCGCTGAGGTTTTCAAAGAACTCGCGCGTGCCCGACTTGGCGATGGTGCCGATATTGGCGACGATTTCGTCGCGGCTCATACCGATGCCGTTGTCCCGCACCGTCAGCGTGCCGGCCTCAGCGTCGAAATCGACGTCCACCGAAAGCTCGCTGTCGCCATCGAACAGCGTGTCGTCGCCCAATGCCTCGAAACGCAGCTTGTCGCAGGCATCCGACGCGTTGGAGATCAACTCGCGTAGAAAAATCTCCTTGTTCGAATACAGCGAATGAATCATCAGCTTGAGCAGCTGATTCACCTCGGCCTGGAATTCCAGGGTTTCCTTGTGCGTAGTCATGCCCTCTCCTGATAGATCATGTTCGCGGAACGCGCAGGTTCCTTAATGCGGAAGCAAGCGAAAACTGGGGGGGCACACGCGAAAATTCAAGCCATCATCCGATTAGTCCCGGCCGATGACTCCTTTTGGACTACAAACAAGGACGCCGACATGGCATGCTGCCGACCGGAGATACAAATATAGTGGCCGCAACAAAAATCCCGGCCCCGCATTCGGCATTCAGTTGACGATGAGTCCAAAGGGCAACAGTCCCCCCAAAAAGGGCCAAAATCTGGCCCAGCTGGATGCTTTCGAGCGCGTCCGGCGCATTTTCAGCCTAATCATGCTTCCGACGGGCGCCATGGCCTGCCTGCTGGCCTGGGGCATGGAACTGTCGGCACAACACGTCGTCACGTTCGATTTCTACTTCCTGCCACTGTTCGCGCTAGCCCTAGGTCTGTCGGCCCTGCTCGTATGGGTGAAGCCCGCCGTGCTGTCCTGGATCGAACGCATCGGCTTCTTGGTGCTCAGTGGGTACCTGCTGAGCACACTGCAGGCCCAGTTGCACAGCTTCCTGCCCGTGTACGGCCACTTCAACGAGTTCACCTACTGGTTCTTCGTTGCCTTCCTGATCGCCTTCGTCGGCTGGAAACCACGCTACGCACTGTACCTCTGCGCCGGCCTCTACACCATCATGCTGCTGCTACTGGCCGTGAACCTGCATCTACTGCTGAAGCTGGAGGGACACCGGTTCTGGCTTACCATCAACTACGTGGCCCAGTTCTACTTCGCCTGCCTGATCTACATCGCCGTGCACTACGCCCTGGCTCAGCTGCGACCTCAGCTCAGCGCCATGCAGCGCCTGGCCCTGACCGATCCGCTGACCGGCATCGCCAACCGCCGCCGCGGCGAGGAACTCCTATCCCAGGAAATCGCCCGCGCCAGCCGCCATGACCACCCACTGTCGGTAATCCTGTTCGATCTGGATTATTTCAAGCGCGTCAACGACGTCAACGGACATGCGGTAGGCGACGCTCTGCTGCGCACCGTGACGCGCATCGTCGGGGAGCAACTGCGCGTTACCGACCACCTGGCCCGCTGGGGCGGCGAGGAATTCCTGGTCATCGCCCCCGAACTGGGCGACATGCGTGCCGTGCAGGTCGCCGAGCGCATGCGCAGCCACATCGCCCGCTTGCGCATCCCCGGTGGCCAGGGGACACATCCGACAGCCAGTTTCGGAGTCGCTTTCCATCGTACTGACGACACGCCGCATAGCCTCGTGCAGCGTGCCGACGAAGCGCTTTACGCCGCCAAGGACGGCGGCCGCAATCGCGTCGAACAGGAGACTCCTCAGACTGCCGCGCACCCCATTCTCGAAACTCCCTCGACGGAAATCGCCTGAAATCACAAGGCCGCCGCACTCTGCGGCTATGTTGCCTGAGCGCTAAGATTAACTTTGCCCCCACTGACACGCTTGGCTATGATGCTGCACTTTTTCGGGGAGACGCGACCATGAGAGGGGACTTGCGATGCGCGCTTTGCTGAAACTCGCGGACGCCATCGACTGGCTGAATGAGCAAGTCGGCCGGTTGATGTATGTGTTCGCCATGATCATGATCCTCATCGGCGTGTACAACGCCACGGTCCGCTATCTGGGCAGCTTCATCGGCCGCAATCTGTCGTCCAACGCCTATCTGGAAGCCCAGTGGTACCTGTTCGGGGCGATGTTCATGCTTGGCGCCGCCTATACCCTCAAGCACAATGCCCATGTCCGCGTGGACATCATGTACGGGCGGCTCTCGGCCAAGGGACAGGCCTGGATCGAACTGCTCGGCACCGTTCTGTTCCTGCTGCCGTTTTCGATCATGGTGCTGTACCTGTCACTGCCCTGGGTGGAATTCTCCTGGAAGCTTCATGAGGTGTCCCCGAATCCCGGCGGCCTGGCTCGCTATCCGATCAAGACGGTCATTCCCATCGCTTTCGCACTGTCATGCTCCTGGTCCTCCTATTTCTGATTTTCTCGGGCTACCCGGTCGCCTTCGCGCTGGGCGGCACGGCCCTGCTGTTCATCCCTCTTGGCATCGGCATGGGCTTCTTCGACCTGAATCTGATGCAAGCGCTGCCGCAGCGCGTCTTCGGAGTCATGGAGAACTACACGCTGCTCGCCGTGCCGTTCTTCATATTTATGGGGACAATGTTAGAAAAGTCAGGCTTGGCCGAGGACCTGCTCAAGACCATGGGGCAGCTCTTCGGTCCACTGCGCGGCGGCCTTGCTCTGTCCGTGGTGGTGGTCGGCACCCTGCTGGCGGCGGCCACCGGCGTGGTCGGTGCGACCGTGGTGGCGATGGGCATGATCGCGCTGCCGGTCATGCTGCGCTACGGTTACGACGGCAAGCTCTCCACCGGCATCATCGCGGCCTCAGGTACCCTGGGCCAGATCATCCCGCCCAGCGTGGTGCTCATCGTCCTGGGCGACCAGCTCGGCGTGTCCGTCGGCTCGCTGTTCGTCGGCTCGCTGTTGCCCGGCCTGATGCTCGCCAGCATGTACGCGCTGTACGCCATCGGCGTGGCGATTCTCAAGCCCAGCGCCGCGCCGGCGCTGCCGCCCGAAGAACGTCCGCAGGATCTGGCGCTCCTCATGCGCCGTATCGTACTGGTCATGATTCCGCCGCTGGCCCTGATCATCGTGGTGCTTGGCTCGATCTTCGCCGGCGTAGCCACGCCGACCGAAGCCGGCGCCTTCGGTGCGGTCGGCGCCATCCTCCTGTCGCTGTTCAGCGGGCGCTTCAAGTTCAATCAGATCACCGGCAGCCTGAACGTCACCGTCAAACTCAGCTCGATGGTACTGTTCATCCTGGTCGGCTCACGCTTCTTCAGCCTGGTGTTCCGCGGCTTCGACGGCGACGTCTGGGTCGACAGCTTCCTGACCAGTATTCCCGGCGGCCAGCTCGGCTTTCTGCTCGTCGCCAACTTGGTGGTCTTCATCCTCGGCTTCTTCATCGATTTCTTCGAAATCGCCTTCATCGTACTGCCGTTGCTGGCACCGACGGCCGCAAGCCTCGGCGTGGACATGGTGTGGTTCGGCGTCATGCTGGGCATGAACCTGCAGACCTCGTTCCTGACTCCGCCGTTCGGGTTCTCGCTGTTCTACCTGCGCGGCGTGACGCCATCCAGCGTGAGCACGGCAGAGATGTACAAGGGCGTCATCCCGTTCATCGTCATCCAGACGATCGGACTCGCCGTGCTCATCTTCTATCCGCATATCGTGCACGTGCTGGCAGGCAGCTCATAGGGCTTCACAACCACTAGAATTAAAGGCATCGGCGGACCGCCCTGGGCGGAGCGTTCCGCCAACCTCATTCGAGGCACGCACCTCGACGGGCAGGCAGAACGCACTGCGCCATGCAAGCCCGGCTACGACATCGCTCCGGCGATGTAACTTCCACATGGAGAGAGCAAGATGAAACGTCGTGAATTCTTGAAGGGGACCTCCGCCGGCCTGGCAGCCGGAGCCGCCACGATGGCAGCGCCCGGAGCCTTTGCCGAAACCAATTCACCGCGCCTGCGCTGGCGCCTGGCGGCCAGCTGGCCGATCAGTCTCGACACCGTATACGGCGGCGTCAAAGCCTTCGCCGAGCGCGTCGGCGAACTGACCGGTGGCCGCTTCCAGATCCACGTCTACGCGGGCGGCGAAATCGTCGGCGGTCTACAGGTGCTGGACGCCGTGCAGCAGAACACCGTCGAAATGGGCCACACCTGCTCGTACTATTACATCGGCAAGATGCCGTCGCTGGCCTTCGACACCACCCTGCCCTTCGGCATGACCTACCGTCAGCAGAACTCCTGGCAGACCTACGGCGGCGGCAACGAGCTGCTGAACAAGGAAGTCTTTTCCCAGTTCAACATCGTGTCCATACCCGCTGGCAACACCGGCACGCAAATGGGCGGCTGGTTCCGCAAGCCGCTGGAAGGACTACATTCGCTCAACGGCCTTAAAATGCGCATCCCGGGCTTCGGCGGCAAGGTCATGGCCAAGCTGGGCGTCAACGTGCAGACCCTGGCCGGCGCCGAGATCTACCCCGCGCTGGAACGTGGCGTGATCGACGCCACCGAGTGGATCGGGCCATACGACGACAAGAAGCTCGGTTTCTACCGCGTGGCGAAGAACTACTACTTCCCATCCTGGTGGGAACCGTCCACCCAGTTCTCGCTGATGATCAACAAGTCGCGCTGGGACAAGCTGCCCAAGGAATACAAGGCAGCCGTCCAGACTGCTGCTGCGGAAACCAACGTACGCATGATGGCGCACTATGACTCGGTGAATCCGAAGGCGCTGAAGGAACTGCTCGCCGCCGGCGTGAAACTGCATAAGTTCCCGAATGACATCATGCAGGCCGCGCAGAAGAACGCCTTCGAGATCTATGACGATCTGGCCAGCAAGGACCCGGTGTGGAAGAAAATCTACCCCCACTGGAAGAAATACCGCGACATGGAATACGCGTGGTTCAACGTGGCCGAACAGGGTTTCGCGAGCTTCGCCTTCCCGCAGGTACCGGATTCCGCGCTCTAAGCGTGGCTCCTGCGAGCCCGCCGGCGCATCCCGCCGGCGGGCTTTTTCATGGGCTACGCCGGAACAGGCTTTCAGCCCTCCGGCAACGCTGGATAGTCGGTGTAACCCTCGGCACCGCCTCCGTACAAGGTTTCAGGATTCGACGCGTTGAGTGGTGCATCCAGCGCATAGCGCCGGACCAGATCGGGATTGGCCACGAACGGACGCCCGAAGGCGATCAGATCCGCATCTCCGGTTTCCAGCGCAGCCTCTGCGAGCGCCTTGTCGTAACCGTTATTGGCGATGTAGGCGCCCTTGAAAGCGCGTCGCAGCGCATTGAAATCGAAACCGGGCTCTATCTCGCGGTCGCCGCCGGTAGCGCCTTGATGACGTGTATGTACAGCGGGGACAGAGAGTTCAACGATTCGACTACGTCGTCGAACAGAGGCTGCGGATCGCTGTCGACCAGATCGTTGAACGGCGACACCGGTGACAAGCGAACGCCGACGCGACTCGAACCAATTTCCTCGCAACAGGCTGCCATGACCTCGTTCAACAGGCGCGCCCGATTCTCGATGGAACCGCCGTAGGCGTCGGTGCGACGATTGGCGCCGTCGCGCAGGAACTGGTCGAGTAGATAACCGTTCGCGGCATGCACTTCGACCGCATCGAAACCGGCCCTGACGGCGTTCGCCGCAGCTTTGCGATAGTCCTCCACGAGCTGAGGGATTTCATCCAAATCGAGCGCCCGGGGCTCGGAAACGTCCACCATACCTTCGGCGACGAAGGTCTGTGCTTCGGCGCGCAAGGCCGAAGGCGCTACCGGAGCCTGCCCACCCGGCTGCAACGACACGTGCGAAATACGTCCCACGTGCCAGAGCTGCAACACAATGTGACCGCCGGCGGTATGCACCGCATCGGTCACTTTCCTCCAGGCCTCGACCTGCTCCTCGCTGTGGATGCCGGGGGTGTCGAGATAGCCTTGGCCATCCGGCCGGATTTGAGTCGCTTCGGCGATGATCAGACCGGCAGTTGCACGTTGCCGGTAGTACTCGAGCGTCAGTTCGTTGGGGACCAGCCCTGCTCCGGCGCGATTACGCGTCAACGGCGCCATCACCACGCGATTGGGCAGATGCATCGCCCCGAGTTCAAAACTCCGAAACAACAGACTCTTTGTGTCGGACACAACGACCTCCTTTTCAGTGTGCAGGGTTTAGACAGGATCAGAAACGGCCGGTTCGAACCGGCCTCATCCCGAAACGCCCGTGAAGAAGCGCCGCAGGTGGGAGATCAGACAGCGCAGCAGACTGCGCCTTGACGGGACTTTCAGTTTGCCTGCGGCGCTTGCACAGGCAGGCGTCTCAGCTCCGCCAGTTTCCGCTTGAGCACTGAAGCCCTCGCGGCGTCCTTGGTATGCGCGAGCAGATCCTGCAGCACGCGCATCGCACCGGCCGTCATACCGGCCTTGTTCATGGCCAGTGCCGCGTTGTAGCGGGCAGTCATGCCCCATGGACCGTATGCCTTGCCATCGAGCAACAGCGCAGACTGCATGTACAGGCCGGCGGCACGCGCCTCCTGCCCCAGAGCCTCGCAGGACTGAGCTTCCCAGAACAACACCTCACGCTGCAACTGGGCCTGCGCAAGCTTCGGATAAAGTTCCTCGAACAGGCCGAGCGCCGCTGCATTCTGTTTGGTTGATTGCAGGTCGAAAAGTACCTGCATGAGCTGGTCGGCCTGCTTGCGGTCAAAGGACTTCTGCTGTCCGATCAGCTTGTGCAGACGCTTGACGCCCGCCTCGGCACGCCCGCCCAACACCAGCACGCGCGCCAGCCGCAGCGACCACAGGTAAGGATCCTCGCCACTCGGGACCTTGTTCAAACCCTCCATCAGACGTGCCGCCAAGCTCAGATCGCCACGATCGACGGCATCGTTGGCCAGCACCAGGCGGATGACCACCGGGATATCGGCGCTTGTCGCAAACTGCTTGGGTGCACTCAGGAACAAACGGTCCAGCAGCCGTTTGCCGTGCGGCAGACCCAGCGCTGAAGCGCCCAGCCAGCGATAACCGATGCTGCGCGACTTCGGTGACTGTCCGATCTGCGCCAGGGTCGCGTTGTAGGCGCGCGACAACACCTCGTGGCCGTTCTTGCGCGCCTGTTTGGCGGCGTCCTCCCAGGCCATGTCGTCCCCCACCAGCAGCTTGGCCCGATTCCCCGCCTGCATACCGTAGGCGTGGTAGGCATGCCATAGCGTGTCACCATCGAAGGGCAGCAACGGCGTCAGCGGTAATTGCGGCGCAAGCGCAAGATAGTGTTCCAGCGCGTCGATTGCGGTCGTCCAATCGTGCTGCTTCAGAGCCGCACTCGCCACCACGCCCCACAGCAGCGCCGCACGTTCCTGGCTTAAGCCCTTACCTCCCGCCGCCCTGACAGCCTGCTTGATCACAGTTCTGGCGGTCATGGTGCCAGCCCTCAGCGAGGCCAGCCAATAAAGCCAATCCGTATCTGGCTGCAACTTCGCACTCAGCAGCTCCAGCGCGCGCTTGGGTTCGTTCACGCGCAGCCACACGCGCGCCAGCACGGCGCGCTCCTTACCACTCCGCGGCGTGTAGTCGAGTTGATAATTGAGCAGGGCCAGACGAGCATCCTCAAGCTGCCCGGCATCCAGATACGACTCGATCAACATTCGGCGCCACAGACGAAGCTGTCCGGCATCCGGAATCGTATTGCCCCGCCACAACAGCGAACGCAACAAGCGGCGGGCGCGGACGCCATGCGACTGGGCCAGTTCAGCCCGGACACCCAGCGTAGTGAACTCAGCTCTCCATGCCGGTTTGAGCGCTTTGGGCAAAGCGGCGATCCGTTTAGCGATCGCTTTCCAGGCATGCCGACCTTGCAGAGCCTGCAACCGCACGCGTTCCCAGCGTACCCAACCAGCGGGATCCTTCGCATAGGGGGGCTGCTGGGTGTCGGCGAGACGCAGTGCCAGAGTGTACGCACCAGCCTGTATGAAGCGGCTCGCCATAGTGGCGTCTTTGCGCGAAGCGGCCGGGACCGCAGCCACAGGAGATGATTGCTGCTGAGACGAAGCGGCGAGCGCGGGGGCACAGGTACCCGAAATCGCCCAGAGGATAGCGGCCAACAGAGCCGTTACGGCATAAGACCAGAAAGCTCTCCGGACCATTCGGCGCATCGGCGGCATGAACTCCGCAGTGGATTGATGCCTGCACATTCGGCCGGTTGCCGGTGTGGCTGAACGCGGGCGAAAAACGGGGATGCGAAATACACAAGCCTGCGCCGCGCTTGCACCGCGCGGCGTAGGCGGGAAAAGCTCAACCCTTGAGCTTTTCCTTGATGCGGGCAGCCTTGCCGGTACGACCACGCAGATAGTACAGCTTGGCGCGACGCACATCGCCACGGCGCTTGACGGTAATCTCCGCGACGTTCGGGCTGTAGGTCTGGAATACGCGCTCCACGCCTTCGCCGTGCGACAGCTTGCGCACGGTGAATGCGGAGTTCAGGCCGCGGTTGCGTTTGCCGATAACCACGCCCTCGAAGGCCTGCAAGCGTTCGCGGCTGCCTTCCTTGACCTTCACCTGCACGATGACGGTGTCGCCCGGGGCGAAAGCGGGCACTTCCTTCTGCATCTGCTCGGCTTCGAGCGCCTTGATGATTTCGTTCATAACTCCAATCCTCGGTTGAACCTACGGCGCTTTGGCCTGCCGCTCGGCCTGATATTCGTCCAACAAGCGCCTGTCCTCATCGCTCAGGTCCAGGCCCTGAAGCAAATCCGGACGCCGCTCGAGCGTTCGTCCCAAAGCCTGCTTGCGCCGCCACCGCGCAATTTCGGCGTGATTGCCTTCGCGCAGCACCGCCGGCACCTGCAGGCCGTCAACCTGTTCCGGGCGCGTGTAGTGCGGACAATCCAGCAGGCCTTCCATGAAGGAGTCCTGCTCGGCCGAATCCGCATCACCCAACGCTCCCGGCAGCAGACGGGCGACAGCGTCGATGACGACCATCGCGGCGAGTTCACCGCCGCTCAGGACGTAGTCACCGATCGACCACTCCTCGTCCACCTCGAGCATCACCAGACGCTCGTCGATCCCCTCGTAGCGCCCCGCCAGCAACACCAGGTTGCCGCCAGCCGCGAAACTCCGCACCGCGGCCTGGTCCAGCCTGCGGCCTTGCGGGCTGAGGTAGATCACCTTGCCGCCCCCGGCCGCCCGCGCCGCATGCAGCGCCTGGCGCACCGGATCGACCTTCATCAGCATGCCGGGACCACCGCCATAGGGCCGGTCGTCTACCGTGCGATGCCGATCCGCCGTGTAGTCACGGGGATTCCACATCCCCAACTCCAACAGGCCGCGTTCCACTGCACGGCCGGTCACTCCACAGGCGGCAACCGCCGATACCAGTTCGGGAAACAGGCTGACGACGTCGATCCGCACGTACGTCAGAACTCCGGATCCCAATCGACCTGCAGCACTCCTGCCTCCAGATCGATCGACGTGACCACCTCGGGCTGCAGGTAGGGAATCAACCGCTCCCGATCACCCCGCACCACCAGCACATCGTTCGCGCCCGTTTCCAGCAGGCGTTCGATGCATCCGAACTCAACGCCCTGCGTAGTCACCACGCGCAGGCCGATCAGATCCGCCCAGTAGTACTCGCCTTCTTCCAACGGTTCCAACTGCTCGCGCTCGATGGCGATCTCGGCGCCGTGCAACAACTCGGCCTGATCACGATCGTCGACACCCTGGAGGTGTACGATCAGCCCCTTGCCATGCACCTTGCCTTCGAGCAGCTTGTGGGCCTTCCATTCGCCTCCCAGCTTCAAAAGCCAGGGCGAATAGTCAAACAAAGCCTCGGGCGGCGCCGTATCGGAAAACACCTTGAGCCAGCCCTGCACGCCAAATGCGCCGGTGACTCGCCCCATGCCTACCCGATCCTGCACCGCGAATCTCCCGCGGTTCAGGCGGCAGCGGCCTTGCCGGCCTCCTTGAGCAGCTTCGCGACGCGCTCGCTGGTTGCCGCGCCATTGCCGAGCCAATGCTCGATGCGCGCGGAATCAACGTGCAGGCGCGTTTCCTGGCCACGTGCGACGGGGTTGAAGTAACCCAAACGCTCGATATAGCCGGAATCTCGGCGCTGACGCGAATCGGTCACCACGATGTGATAGAACGGTCGCTTCTTGGCCCCGCCTCGGGCCAGTCGAATAGTCACCATGTTTTGCTTGTCCTGAAGCCTTGAAGCTGTCTGGTTCGACGGGTACGGCAATAGCGCCCCGTCCCTGCTTTCGGGCCGGCAATTGTACGCGAATTGCGGCAAAAGGGAAGAGTTTAGCGGTAGAGGGATTGGAGTGCCAGCGGAACTATTATGTTGGCGTGTCGATCAAGCCCTCGCCGACGGCACACATTCTACACGCGGAGCGTGTCGGCATGTTCATTGTACACACCTCGCCGCATGAACTAGTGCGCATCGCATCCAGCGAATAAAGAGGCATCCACCAATCTCGGCGACGGGCTGCTTGACCGGCGTCCTGCCGGCCATCCCCGCTCAGGCGCTCGCCCGCGAGGCAAGCGATCAGGGGGCCGAACGTCAAAACCGGGCGAGTCCGAAACGCCTCCTCAGAAGGGCATGCCGCCCGGAGGCATCCCTCCACTCTTCAACGCCCGCATCATCTTGCTCATCCCACCCTTGGAGAACTTCTTCATCATCTTGCTCATCTGCAGATGCTGCTTGAGCAGACGATTGACATCCTGCACCTCGGTGCCGGAACCGGCCGCGATACGGCGCTTGCGCGAGCCCTTGATGATATCGGGGAAACGGCGCTCGTGCGGCGTCATCGAATCGATGATCGCCAACATCCGTCGCACCTGCCCATCGTGCGCCTGGTTCTTCACCGCGTCGGGAATCTGACCAGCTCCGGGAATCTTGTCCAGCAGTCCCGCGACACCGCCCATCTTGTTCATCTGCTCCAACTGGTCACGCAGATCCGCCAGATCGAAGCCCTTCCCCTTCTTGACCTTGCGCGCCAGCTTCTCGGCCTTTTCCTGGTCGACGCTGCGCTGCGCCTCCTCGACCAGCGACACCACGTCACCCATACCGAGAATGCGCGAGGCGATACGGTCGGGGTAGAACGGTTCCAGTGCTCGGGTCTTCTCTCCGACGCCAATGAACTTGATCGGCTTGCCGGTGATGCTGCGCACGGACAACGCCGCACCGCCGCGGGCGTCGCCATCCGCCTTGGTCAGAACGACGCCGGTCAGCGGCAGCGCTTCATCAAAGGCGCGCGCGGTATTGGCGGCGTCCTGACCGGTCATGCTGTCGACCACAAACAAGGTCTCGGCCGGATTCACCGCACCGTGGATGCGCTGAATCTCGGCCATCATTTCGACGTCGATGTGTAGGCGACCGGCCGTGTCGACCAGTAACACGTCTTTGTGCTGGCGCCGCGCATGCTCGATCGCCGCCTTGGCGATGTCCACTGGATCCTGCTCGCCGCTGCTGGGGAAGAAATCGACTTCGACTTCGCGCGCCAGAGTTTCCAACTGCTGGATGGCGGCAGGGCGGTAGACGTCGCAACTCACCACCATGACCGACTTCTTGCGCTCGTTCTTGAGCCAGCGCGCCAGCTTGCCCACAGTCGTGGTCTTGCCCGCGCCCTGCAGACCGGCCATCAGCACAACTGCAGGCGGCTGCACGTTGAGCGCCAGTTCCTCATTGACCTCGCCCATGATGGCCACGAGTTCGTCGTTGACCACCTTGATGAACGCCTGCCCGGGCGTCAGGCTGCGGACGACTTCCTGGCCGACGGCACGCTCACGCACCCGTGCGACGAAATCCCTGACCACCGGCAACGCGACATCAGCCTCCAGCAACGCCATGCGCACTTCGCGCAGAGCATCCTGAATGTTCTCTTCGGTCAACCGTGCCTGACCGCGCAGGCGCTTGACCGTCGATGCAAGGCGACCGCTGAGACCTTCGAACATGTTCCGTCCACGAGTACTTGAATTGGACCACCATTATACGCGGCAGCGCCAACCGAGTCCCGAGCACAACGCACGGACCCCACTCCGCCCTAGCCACTGATTGACGCCACACGCGAACGTGGCGGCTAACCGTTCGCAGGTCCGGCAAACCCCGGTGGTCAGACCTCCAGCTATATGCAATCATGAGCAGTCCAACCGATGTCCAGCCACTCCGAATCATGCAGCTCGCATCCAGCCTCCTCGCCATCATGCTCTACCTGGTCTGCACCCTGCAGATCTGGCGCCGCCTCCGTACCCGCGTCGTCGGCGACGCGGTCGGCTGTGGACGCAACATCGCCGTGCTCTGGATTGTCGCACTGATACTGCACGGTATCGCGCTGTACACCAATATCGTCACGCCAGGAGGCTTGAGCCTGGGCATTACGCATGCGCTGTCGCTGGTCGGCTGGGTAGTGGCGCTGATGGTATTGATCGCCCTGCACTCGCGTCCCGTGGAGGGACTGGGGCTGATTCTGCTGCCTTTCGCCGCGCTGACCATCGCCGTCGAGTTGATCTTTCCCGGCGAACGCATCCTGCCTCAGTCCGGCGGCAAGGTGCTCGCCATACACGTGTTCATTTCGCTGCTGGCTTCCAGCCTGTTCGTAATCGCCGCCTTGCAGGCAGGTTTGCTCTGGTACCAGGATCGCCGCCTGCGCACCCACCGCCCAGGCGGACTGTTGCGGGCACTGCCGCCCCTGCAGCACACCGAAAGCCTGCTGTTCCAGACCATTGCTCTGGGCTTCGTGCTGCTAACCGCGGCGCTGGTCACCGGACTCACCTTCATCAATCAGTTCTTCACCATGGCCGCGCCGCAGCGCACCCTGCTGTTCATCAGCTCCTGGGTGGTATTCGGTACGCTGCTCATCGGGCGCTGGCGCTTCGGCTGGCGTGGACGGATCGCCATTCGCTGGACGCTCACCGGCTTCGCCATCCTGCTCGTCGCCTATCTCAGCGCCCGGCTGTTCGCTGTGCTCGCAGCCGGAAGCTGAGCCGAACACCACCGCCACCGGAGGTCGGCCGCTTGACACCGCAGCGACCCGCCCGTGTAATGATCCACACTCCGGTTACGCAACGAAACACCTCTTGGACGACACCCATTTAGGCCTGTTCGGCCTGCTGCTAATACTGCTCGTGCTGGTTTCCTCCTTTTTCTCGGGAACGGAAACCGCGCTCATGTCGCTCAACCGTTACCGCCTGCGCCATCTGGCCGAAAGCGGGCATCCGGGAGCCATCCGCGCACAACGTCTGTTGAGCAAGCCAGATCGCCTGATCGGCCTGATCCTGCTCGGCAACAACCTGACCAACATCCTGATCACGCAGTTGGCCACCTACATCGGCTACACCCTGTTCGGCGAGGCCGGTATCGCCATCGCTACCGGTGTGCTCACATTCGGACTGCTGATCTTCGCCGAAGTCGCGCCCAAGACTCTCGCCGCCCTGCATGCCGAACGTGTCGCTTTCCCCGCCGCCTTCGTCTACGTTCCCCTGCTCATCGCGGTGTATCCGCTGGTCTGGCTGGTCAATCTGATGGCGAACTCGATCCTGCGCCTCATCGGCGTTTCGGCGGACGATACCGAAGCCCAGCCGATGAGCCGAGAGGAATTACGCAGCGTGGTCAACCAGGCCGGCGGCCTCATCCCCAGACGCCACCAGAAAATGCTGCTCGGCCTGCTGGACCTGGACAAGGCCACCGTGGAAGACATCATGGTGCCGCGCAACGAGATCGTCGGCATCGATCTCGACGAGCCCTGGGACGAAATCATCGAACAGCTGTCACACACCTCCTATACGCGCCTACCCGTCTACCATGGCGACATCGACCGAATCATCGGTATCATCCATATACGGCATGTCTTCGCCCTGGCGCAGAGCGGGCGATTGGACCGCGAGACGCTGGAGACCGAGCTGCGCCCGCCGTACTTCATCCCCGAAGGCACCTCGCTGAACCAGCAATTGCTCAACTTCCAGTCGGAACGCCGCCGCATCGGCCTAGTCGTCGACGAGTACGGCGACATCCAGGGCCTCGTCACCCTTGAGGACCTGCTTGAGGAAGTCGTCGGCGAGTTCACCACCGACCCCACCGCCCACAGTCGCGACATCCATCCGCAGGCCGACGGCAGCTTCATGATCGACGGCTCCACGCATATCCGGGAAATCAACCGAACCCTAGGTTGGCGACTGCCGACACGTGGCCCACGCACACTGAACGGCCTGCTACTCGAATATCTCGAGATGATCCCCGAGCCAGGCACCAGCGTGCTGATCAACGGTTATCCGATGGAAATCGTGCAGACCAAGAACAACGCCGTGCGCACCGTACGCGCCCGGCAACGGCTGCCGCAGCGCAAGCCCAATCCCTGAGATGGCCAAACCGCGCCTCGAATATCAATGCAGCGCCTGCGGCGCCCTGTCGCCCAAGTGGAGCGGCCAGTGCGCCGAGTGCGGCGAGTGGAACACTCTGACGGAAGCCGCACCGCGCCCCGCCGCACCACCGCCCGCACCCAACCCGCGGTTCAGTGGCTATGCCGGCAGCTCCGGCGTGCGCAGCATGAACGAGGTCGCACTGGAAGCCGAACCACGCACACCCACCCAACTGGCCGAATTCGACCGCGTACTGGGGGGCGGCCTGGTCCACGGCTCCGTCGTGCTGATCGGCGGCGACCCGGGTATAGGCAAATCCACCCTCCTGCTGCAGACGCTGGCCACGCTGGACGCGAACCTGCCCTCGCTCTACGTCACCGGCGAGGAATCCCTGCAGCAGGTCACCCTGCGTGCGCATCGCCTCGGCCTGCCGAGAGAGGGGCTGCGCCTGCTCGCCGAAACGGGCGTCGAACGCATCCTCGCCACCGCGGCCGACGAACGCCCACGGGTGCTGGTGATCGACTCGATCCAGACGCTCTACTCAGAACACCTTCAATCCGCGCCCGGCTCGGTCGGCCAGGTCCGCGAGACCGCGGCGCAGCTCGTGCGCTACGCCAAGCAGACCGACACCTCGGTCTTTCTGGTCGGGCACGTGACCAAGGAAGGCACGCTGGCCGGTCCCCGCGTACTCGAGCACATGGTCGACACGGTGCTCTACTTCGAAGGGGATTCCGGCAGCCGTTACCGCGTCATGCGCGCCGTCAAGAACCGGTTCGGCGCGGTCAACGAACTCGGCGTCTTCGCCATGACCGAACACGGCCTCAAGGCCGTCACCAACCCTTCCGCGATCTTCCTCTCGCGCCACGCGACGCCGGTCTCGGGCAGCGTGGTCATGGTCACGCGCGAGGGCACGCGCCCGCTGCTGGTCGAAGTGCAGGCCCTGGTCGACGAAAGCCGCCAGTCCAATCCGCGCCGAGTCACGGTGGGGCTGGAGCAGAATCGCCTGGCCATGCTGCTGGCGGTAATGCACCGCCACGGGGGACTGGCGCTATACGACCAGGACGTATTCATCAACGTGGTCGGAGGGGTGCGCGTGAGCGAAACCGCAGCCGATCTGGCGGTGCTGGCGGCCGCATTGTCCAGCCTGCGCGACAAGCCGCTGGCGACAGAGCTGGTGGTGTTTGGGGAAGTCGGCCTGGCCGGCGAGATACGCCCGGTGCCCAACGGCGAGGAACGCCTGCGCGAAGCGGCCAAACATGGTTACACACAGGCGATCATCCCCAAGGGCAACGCCCCGCGCAAGGCCCCCGGCGGAATGCAGGTGCACGCCGTGGAGCGGCTTGGCGAGGCGCTGGAACGCCTACTCTGATACTTGCGTGCGCTACAGACTCACGCTTCCCTGAATCAGAACGTGCGTCTGTCCGCCGATCCAGACGTCCTCGCCAAGCGGCCGGATCGACACGCGGCCGCACCGGCCGATGGACGTGCCCTGCGCGATTCGCAACTCCCTGTCGAGCCGCCCTTCGGCCCGCATCCAGCAGGCCAATGCGGAGTTGAGAGAACCGGTGATCGGATCCTCGCGCATGCCGCTCGAAGGCGCCAGCATGCGAACCTCGTAATCGCATTCGCCCCCCGCAGGATGCGCGCCGAGCAGACCGATGGCCTTGAACTCCGGCCAACGCACGCGGGACGAATCGACCGCGAGAACGGCTTCGGCAGTGTTCAGCTCGAGAACCTGCCAGACCGGCCCGTTGTCGAGCCTGGCGGCGCGCAGCACCGCTTCTGGCGGAATATCCAGCGCTCCGAGGATCGCCTGCTGCATATCGGCCGGCAGCGGCTGGACCTTCGTGGGAGGCGCCTTGAACGCCAGTTCATTCTCACGGCTGATGTCGATCTCCACGATGCCGACCCCGCACTCCTGGCGCACGACGTGGACGTCGCGCGGCACGCCTCCGGAATCAAGCCATGCCGTACAACTGCCCAGCGTCGGATGCCCGGCGAACGGCATTTCGCGGGTCGGAGTGAAGATACGCACCTTGTAGTCGGCGCTTGGATCCTCGGGCGGCAGAAGAAAGGTCGTTTCGGCCAGGTTCGTCCAGGCCGCGAAACGCCTCATCTGCTCTTCCGACAATCCATCGCCGTCGACGACCACGGCCAGCGCGTTGCCCCGGGTCGGAACGGCACTGAACACATCGCATTGAATGAAGCGACGCGACCTCACCGTCAATCGAGATCGCCAACCAGCGACTGCACCACCTCCGCCGGCACCGGCTCCACCGCCAGCGGCATGTTCTCATGTTCGATGCCGGCGGACAGCGTGGCGTCCTGCTTCAAGGCTGCGACCATCTCCGCACTGAGTTCAAAGCGCATGAAATGCACCGTGGAGGTTTTTTCCTCGGTCTCGCGCTCCAGATCCTCATCGGCGATGGCGTAGATCTTGTCGAAACCCGCCACGCGCACCCACACCTTGTCCTCGATACCGATCAAGCGCTGTACCGCTTCCTGGCGCTGCTCGACGTCGTCGTATTCGAGCATGAAGGTCGCCTTCCAGTTGCTGCCGTCCGGAATCAGCGGGTTGTAGGTGTCAAGCTCCTCCTCAATCCCGGCAGCCTCGAAGATGCGCTCGGCCCGCAGCATTTCCTGAACCTGATACTGCATGGTCAGCCGGTCCTCGAAATACAGCGCCGCATGCGCGCCCAGCGCCAGGCGGCGATTGCGCTTGTGCGCCATCACCTGCGGGCGGAATTCGGCGCGCTTCTGCGCATATTCTTCGAGCGACATCAAGTCTTCGCGCGACAGCTTTTCCATCATCAACACTCCAAGTAAATCAATGTCCGCCGTCCATGCGGCAAATGCTATTCGATGCCGTAGGCGATGCGCAGCAGCGTCAGCGGATGCTCCGGCTCACGCTCGTCGCCCTTGCCCTTGAGGCCGTTCTCGATCTGATGTCCGGCCATCGGGCAATCGCTGGAATAGTGATCGCTCTCGGCCTTCTGCACTCGGCTGACCACCGGTCGGCAGATCTTCATGGAAATCTCGTGGAACTCGCTCTTCACGGCATAGGTGCCGTCATGGCCGGAGCAGCGCTCGATCGTGTCGATCTCGGTATCCGGCACCAACTCCAGCAGCTCGCGGGTCTTGAGCCCCATGTTCTGCACGCGCAAATGGCAGGAGGCGTGATAAGCGATCTTGCCCAGCGAACTCTTGAAGTCGGTCTTCAACAGCCCCTCCTTGTGTCTGAGCATCAGGTATTCGAAGGGATCGAAGATATGCTCCTTGACCTTGGCCACCTCGGGATCGTCCGGAAACATCAGCGGCAGTTCCTGCTTGAACATCAGCACGCAGGACGGCACCGGCGCGACGATGTCCCAGCCCTCGTCGATCATGCGGGCGAGCACCGGAATATTCGCCTCCTTGGCGCGTGCCACCGCGGCCAGATCGCCCAGTTCAAGCTTGGGCATGCCGCAGCACTGCTCCTTCTCGGCCAGGGTCATCTCGATGCCGTTGTGCTCGAACACTTTGAACAGATCTTCGGCCAGATGCGGTTCGTTGTAATTGCCATAGCAGGTGGCGAACAGCGCGGCCCGGCCCTGCGTGCGCCCGGCGGGCAACGGCTTGGTCACCGCGCTGCGGTAATCGGCGACACGCTTGCGCCCAGTCTCGCTGTGATATTCCGGCAGCAACGCATCCGGATGTATGCCCATGACTTTGTCGAGCTGCTCACGGAACGCACGGTTGCTGTTTGAACCGTTGACCATCTTCGACACCACCGGAATACCGGCCAAGCGGCCGACGGTATCGGTGGAAGTGATCAGGCGATCGCGCGTACTGACCTTGCCTTCACGGTATTTAACTGCCTTGGCGCGCAACATTAGATGCGGAAAATCGACGTTCCACTCATGCGGCGGGGTGTACGGACACTTGGTCATGTAGCACAGGTCGCACAGATAGCACTGGTCGACGACCTTCCAGTAGTCGTCCTTTTCCACCCCATCCACTTCCATGGTCGACGATTCGTCGACCAGATCGAACAGCGTGGGGAATGAGTTGCACAGACTGACGCAGCGGCGGCAACCGTGGCAGATGTCGTAAACGCGCTCGAGTTCAGCGAAGAGTGCCTCGTGGTCGTAGAACGCCTCGGACTGCCACTCCAGCGGATGCCGGGTAGGGGCTTCGAGATTGCCTTCTTTACGAGCGTCCATGGAAGACGACATGTCATTCCCTCCTCATCGACAGGCGACATCCGCCTGAATGCGCGAATTTGTTGTTGATTTTCGGCGTTGCCTGGAACCGCTGTTGTCGTGGCCCCCGCGCGCCGTACTTGGTGCAGCCCGGCCCAGGGAAAACGGAGCCGCCCAGAAGGGCGGCTCCGCGAGGGTCACGACGCCAGGCTGTCCAGCGCCTTCTGGAAGCGATTGGCATGCGAACGCTCGGCTTTGGCCAGAGTTTCGAACCAATCCGCGATTTCGTCGAAGCCCTCGTCGCGGGCGGTCTTGGCCATGCCCGGATACATGTCGGTGTACTCGTGCGTCTCACCGGCAACAGCGGTCTTCAGATTGGCCTCGGTGCCGCCGAAAGGCAGACCGGTGGCCGGATCGCCGCAATCCTCGAGATACTCGAGATGGCCATGCGCATGACCCGTTTCGCCTTCAGCGGTGGAACGGAACACCGCGGAAACGTCGTTCTGACCCTCGACGTCGGCCTTGGCGGCGAAGTAGAGATAACGGCGGTTTGCCATCGACTCGCCGGCGAAGGCGTCCTTCAGGCTCTGCTCGGTCTTGCTACCCTTGAGTTCCACAGTGGTATTCCTCCTAAGTGGGATACTGTCATTGGCGAGCAGCCGCATCACTGGCGGCCACGGCAATAATTTAGACCTAGTCTAAAAAATCGTCAAGCACGATCCAGAAAGTTCCACCCTTCCCCGGATGTCGCAACAGCCAAAGTTCTGCTTGCAGAGCAGGGTCCGCACCAGCTTGCCGTCGCCAGCATGACGGCTGCCTCGCAAGATTGCCCAATCACGCGGAGTTAGGTACTGTACGCTGTTTACTATCTACGCGGTTTTCCTCTCGACATGAGCCCCAAGAAACTCGACTTCGAAAAGGCCCTGGCCGAGCTTGAGGCCCTGGTCGAGCGCATGGAACATGGCGACCAGCCGCTGGAAACCTCGCTCAAGGAATTCGAGCGAGGCATACGGCTGGTACGCGACTGCCAGCATGCACTCAGCTCTGCCGAGCAGAAAATCCGCGTCCTGACCGAAGACGGCGAAGGCCCGCTGCACCCGAACGTCGGCGAAGAAGATGCCAACGACGACTGACGTCAACGCCCTCGCCGCCGGCTGGCGCGAGCGCGCCGAAACCGCACTCGAGCGCTGGCTGCCCAATGCAGAGACCCAACCCGGCGAACTTCATGCCGCAATGCGCTACGCCGCGCTGAGCGGCGGCAAGCGCATCCGTCCCTTGCTGGTCTACGCCTCCGGCCGCGCCATCGGCATAGAGGAACGGGCCCTCGACGGAGCAGCCGCCGCGGTCGAAATCATCCACGCCTATTCCCTGATCCACGACGATCTCCCCGCCATGGATGACGACGATCTGCGCCGGGGCCGTCCGACCTGCCACAAGGCGTTCGACGAGGCCACGGCGATCCTCGCCGGCGATGCGATGCAGGCCCTGGCCTTTCATATTCTGGCCAGCGACCCCGCGCTGCCTTGCTCCCCCGCCACCCGGCTCGCGATGATCGACGCGCTCGCCGTGGCGTCGGGCTCGCGGGGCATGGCCGGAGGGCAGGCCATCGATCTCGCCTCGGTGGGACGCGAACTCAACCTGGCCGAACTGGAAAACATGCACATCCACAAGACCGGGGAACTGATCAGGGCAAGCGTCCGCATGGCCGCGCTATGCGCGGAGCACGCCGACGAGCAAACGCGGGAACGGCTCGACCGTTACGCCGCCTGTATCGGCTTGGCCTTTCAGATTCGCGACGATATCCTGGACGTAGAGGGCGACACGGAAACGCTCGGCAAAACCCAGGGCGCCGACATCGCACGCAACAAACCGACCTTCCCCGGTCTGCTCGGCATGGACGCCGCAAAAACCCACGCGCGCGCCCTACACGAGGAAGCCCTGGCCGCGCTTGAGACGTTCGACGATGAGAGCTGCGCCGCCCTGCGCTGGATCGCCGACTTCATCGTCAACCGCATTCACTAGCAGGCTGTCCTTCGCGCCTTGACCGACCAGTCGTCGCTCCGCGCTTGCAGCCGCCGGCCCCGAGGCCAACAATTACTTGGTTATGAACCACTTTGTCAGATTCGTGTACCGCTTCGCTCCAGGCAGCCGCAACAACGGCTCCCTGCGGGCTGAGGCCGGACACCGGAGCGTCGCATGACCTCTTCACTGCTGAATTCGATCGACAGTCCGGAAGACGTACGCGCCCTCAGCGAGGGACAACTGCGTCAACTGGTCGATGACCTGCGCAGCTTCATCATCGACTCGGTATCGAGCACCGGCGGACACTTTGCCGCCAACCTCGGCACGGTCGAGCTGACCGTCGCACTGCATCGCGTATTCCAGACACCGCACGACCGGCTGGTATGGGACGTCGGACACCAAGCCTACGCCCATAAGATACTGACCGGCCGCCGCGAAGCCATGGGCACGCTGCGCCTCAAAGGCGGGCTGGCGGGCTTTCCCAAGCGCGACGAGAGCCCCCACGACACCTTCGGCGTCGGCCATTCCAGCACCTCGATCAGCGCCGCCCTGGGCATGGCCCTGGCTTCGCACCACCAGCAGGCCGGGCGCAAGGTCGCCGCGGTGATCGGCGACGGCGCCCTGACCGCCGGTATGGCCTACGAAGCCCTATGCCACGCAGGCAGCGTGGACGCCGATCTGCTGGTCGTGCTCAACGACAACGACATGTCGATCTCGCCCAACGTCGGCGCGATGTCGAACTACCTGACCAAGCTCCTGTCCTCGCGCATCTATTCGAACCTGCGCGAAGGCGGCAAGGAAATCCTCAAGCGCCTGCCCCCGGTATGGGAAGTGGCGCAGCGCACGCGCGAGCACCTGCGGGGCATGATCATCCCCGGCACGCTGTTCGAGGAAATGGGCTTCCATTATTTCGGCCCCGTCGACGGCCATGACCTCGACCTGCTGGTCAAGACCCTGACCAACCTGCGCGAACTCAAGGGCCCGCGCCTGCTGCACATCGTCACGCGCAAGGGCAAGGGCTACCCGCAGGCCGAACAGGACCCGGTCAGCTACCACGGCGTCAGCCGCTTCGACCCCACGCAGGGCCTGCCAGCCGGATCCAAGAAGGACGGCTCACCGAGTTACACCCAAGTCTTCGGCAAGTGGCTGTGCGACATGGCCGCGCGCGACGAACGCCTGGTCGGCATCACGCCGGCCATGCGCGAAGGCTCCGGCCTCGTGGAGTTCTCCGACCGCTTCCCGCAGCGTTACTACGACGTCGCCATCGCCGAACAACATGCCGTCACGCTAGCCGCCGGCATGGCCTGCGACGGACTCAAACCGGTGGTGGCAATCTATTCGACCTTCCTTCAGCGCGGCTACGACCAACTCATCCACGACGTCGCGCTGCAGAATCTGCCCGTGCTGTTCGCCATCGACCGCGCCGGAGTGGTCGGACCCGACGGCCCCACCCACGCTGGCAGCTTCGACCTGAGCTACCTGCGCTGCGTACCCAACATGCTGGTGATGGCTCCGGCGGACGAGAACGAGTGCCGCCAGATGCTCTACACCGGCTTCCTGCACGATGGTCCCGCCGCCGTGCGCTACCCGCGCGGCAAAGGCCCCGGGACCGAGGTTCAGGAGGAAATGCAGGCGCTGCCGATCGGCCGTGGCGAGTGCCTGCGCCAAGGATGCGAAGTGGCCCTGCTGTGCTTCGGCGCCCCGCTTGCGGCCGTCCGCGAAGTGGCCGAAGCACTGGACGCGACCGTGGTCAACATGCGCTTCGTCAAGCCGCTGGACGAAGAACTGGTGTTGAAGATGGCGGCCGAGCATCGCCTGCTCGTCACCGTCGAGGACAACGCCATCGCCGGCGGCGCCGGCAGCGCGGTCAACGAATGCCTGGCTGCACACGGCTGCAGCGTCGAAACACTCAACCTGGGCCTGCCCGACCGCTTCCTGGAACACGGCAGCCGCGAAGAGCTGCTCGCCGAAGCGGGCCTGGACGCTGCCGGCATCAGTACCGCCATCGAGAACCGCCATACACCGCCGGCGGGCGAAGACAAGATTGTCCCGCACCGCCGGGTCCGGTAATATCCGACTAATTCAATCAAGTAAGACCATGCCTGCAACCTACACTCTCACCGTGCTCACCGATTTCGCCGCCGCGCACACCCTGCGCGACTACCCCGGCGACTGCAGCCGCATGCACGGCCACAACTGGAAGCTGGAGGCGGAGATCCACGCCACCGCGCTCGACGGGGTCGGCATGGCCGTCGACTTCAAGGACATGAAGCGCGTCGCCCGCGAAGTCGCCGGCGAACTCGATCACCGCTATCTCAACGACCTTCCCCCGTTCACCACGGTCAACCCCACGGCCGAGAACATCGCCGCGCACATCTACCGCCGGATGTCCGAACGCCTGAACACGGACACCGCCCGGATCAGCGCCATCACGCTGTGGGAAACCGACCGCGCCTGCGTGCGCTACAGCGAGGACACATGAACCACACCACCCGACCCGACACGGAATTCGGCGCGGACATTCCCGACGTGCAGAGCAGCCCGGACGAACGCCGCGTGGCCATCAACCGCGTCGGCATCAAGGGCCTGCGCCATCCGCTGCAGATCCTCGGCCGCGACGGTCAGGCCCGCGCCACCGTCGCCTCTGTCGACATGGACGTGAACCTGCCCGCCGAGCGCAAGGGCACTCACATGTCGCGCTTCGTGGCGCTGCTCAACGAGGTGGATGGCGCACTCGACATTCCCCGCTTCGAGAATCTGCTGGCGGACATGATCACACGGCTGGAAGCCGAGCGTGGACACGTCCACCTGCGCTTCCCGTTTTTCGTGCGCAAGACAGCCCCAGTCTCCGGCGTCGAAAGCCTCATGGACTACGACGCCAGCCTGATCGGTGAACTGCGCGACGGCCAGATCCGGCTCAGCCTGCGCGTCATCGTCCCCGTCACCAGCCTGTGCCCCTGCTCGCGCGACATTTCCGAGTACGGCGCGCACAACCAGCGTTCGCACATCACCCTGACCACACGCATCAATCAGCCGATGTGGATCGAGGAGTTGATCGACATCGCCGAGGCCGAGGCCTCGTGCGAACTGTTCGGGCTGCTCAAGCGCCCCGACGAGAAGTACGTCACCGAGCGCGCCTACGACAATCCCAAGTTCGTCGAGGACGCCGCACGCGACCTGGCCGTGCGCCTGGAGGCCGATTCGCGCGTCGACGCCTACGTGGTCGAATGCGAGAACTTCGAATCGATCCACAATCACTCGGCCTACGCCCTCATCGAGCGCGACAAGACGCTCTAACGCCCCTTGCGGGCCGGCTCATGGACACGCCATGAGCCGGCCTGGAGCCGCCCGTCACCCTCGCCCGAAAACCCTCCCCCGGGAGAACCTCCCGTTTCCGTAGGTTGGGGTGAGTACAGCGAACTCCAACACTCCCGTGCCGGACGCGTTTACGCACGCCCGCCGCCCGTGCGACGCGAGTCACTACCGTATCAAACGGAACGCCAGCCGATTCCCTCGTCCTGAGCCGCCACTTCGATGCGATCGTCGTCGCAGCCCATTCCTGCGACCAGAGCCATACGAGCGTGCTCTGGCGTATTGTTCTTCTCGCTCACATGAGCGCCGACCAGCCAGTTCAGGCGAGTCTTATCCAGCCGCTCCAACAGCACCGCGGCCTGATCGTTACCCAGGTGGCCGTAGTCGCCGCCGACGCGCACCTTCAAGGCCGGCGGATACGGTCCGCGGCGCAGCAGTTCCGGCTCGTAATTGCACTCCAGAACCAGTGCATCGAGCCCCGCCAGCATGCGTTCGATATGCGGAGTGATGCTGCCGGTATCGGTAAGCTGGCCGAAACGGCGGTCACCGTCGCTGAATACGAACTGCGCGGGTTCGCGGGCATCGTGAGGGACGGGAAATGGATGCAGTTGCAGATCGCCGATCTCGAACACGTCGTGGGCGTGAAAGATCTCGACCCGGTGATAACCGGTATCGCGGCTGGCGGCGAGCGTGCCCGCGGTCAGCCATACCGGCAGGCCGTAGCGCCGCGACAAGCGCGCCGCGCCGGCAAGGTGATCGCCGTGCTCATGGGTAACGAGGATGGCGTCGAGGTCCGCGCCAGCCAGGCCCAACGGGGCCAGGCGGCGATCGATTTCGCTGACGGAAAATCCACAGTCCAGCAGCACCCGCGTCGTACCTGACTCGACGACGCAGGCGTTGCCTCGGCTGCCGCTGCCTAGCGACGCAAAACGCAGGCTCACGACCTCTACTGCAAACCGCTCAGCAGCAGATTCAGAACCTCACGCGTACCCTTGGGCGACAGAGGATGCCCCTTGGCGTCCAGTACGCGCACCGTCACCGCACCGCTCTCACGCACGACCTCGACCCGGAACTTGGTGCCGTGATTGAGCACGGAACCGCCACCGAACAGGCGCTGCAGGGCGTTGCTGCGGCTCTCGCCGACATAGCTCACGTCATACACGCCCTTGGCCCGGTCCTGCTCATCCACCACCAGATCGACGCGGTCTAGCCCCAGACCGATCTGCGGCCAAGCCTGATCAAAGGGCAGCGCAACCTTGAGCACCGTGGTACCGTCCTGCTGGCTCAGCGCATAGACGGAACGGCTGGGCGTGGTGACGGCATTGGCCAGTTTCTTCGCCTTGCCTTCCGGCGCCCCCATGTAGACCATCAGGTCCTGCAGCATACTGGCTTCCTTGGCCGGATTGGGCGGCACCCACTGCCAGACCATATCGCCCTGCGAATCCTTGGCCTTGATCGCGCCCTGGTGGCTGAGATACACATCGGTCGTGCCGTTCGGGCCGCGCACCAAACGCACCACGTAGCGATCACGCGCCCCCGAGGCATAGATGTTGTTGATAATGCTGGCCAGAAAACCCTTGGGCAGGCCATTGTCATTGATCTTCCAATCGGTGCGGATAACGCCGGTGGCAGCATCGGACCGCGCCAGTTTGAAGCCGCGCGATTTAAAGAAAGCCAAAACCTCGGGCCAGACCTGACCGGGTTTGGCATCCACCAACAGCCAGCGGAATGCGCCGGCCTGCTGTAACTGCATGTTCGGTACGACCGGCACGACACCCGCTTGCGTGGCGGCGGAAGCAACGCCTCCGGCACTCGCCTCGGCCGCACTTTGCGCGGTCGCCGCCTCCGGCCCAAGACTCCCGGCCGGCGGAATCGCGTAGGTGCTCTCCGCCTTCGGCGGAGTCAGCTGCGGCGGAACCTGCAATTCCTGCGCGGTAGCATCCATCCGATAGCCCCCGGAGCCGCCCCACAGGGAACAGCCGCCCAGTCCCAGCACCGCTCCCACCAGAGCCGCACGGCGAAATGCATCAAGCATCTGAATCTCCCGGCAGAACGATCTCAGCCTGGCGCATGGCCGCGCGCACAGTATCGTAATAGGTCTCGGACAAAGGCGTCAGCGGCAAACGGATGCCCACGTTGATCAAGCCCATCTCATGCAGCGCCCATTTGACCGGAATCGGGTTGGCCTCGACGAACAACGCTCGATGCAGCCCCGCGAGCTTGGCATCCAGCTCAGCCGCCTCTTCGCGATCGCCGCGACAGGCCGCCACACACATTTCATGCATCAACCGCGGAGCGACGTTGGCGGTCACCGAGATCACGCCTTTGCCCCCAGCCAGCATCGACTCCATACCAGTGGCATCGTCTCCGCTGAACACGCCGAGGCGGTCGCCACAGCGCCGCACCAGCTCATCAATGCGCTCGACCCTACCCAGCGCTTCCTTGATGCCGACGATGTTGGAGATCACCGCAAGCCGCTCCACCGTCTCCGGCTGCATGTCGACCGCGGTGCGTCCAGGCACGTTGTATAGAATCTGTGGAATCGGCACCGCTTCGGCCACCGTCTTGAAATGCCGGTAAAGGCCTTCCTGCGTCGGTTTGTTGTAGTACGGCGTAACCAGCAAACAGGCATCCGCGCCTGCATTCATGGCGCAGCGCGTCAGCCGGATCGCTTCGGCAGTCGCGTTGGCACCGGTGCCGGCGATCAGCGGCACACGGCCGCGCACCAACTCCACAAAGCGTTTGATCAGTCGACAATGCTCGTCGAAGTCGATGGTCGCCGACTCGCCCGTCGTGCCCACGGCGACGATGGCATCGGTGCCGTTCTCGATATGAAACTCGATCAGCCGCTCCAAGGCGGCATCATCGACCCCGCCGTCTGGCCTCATCGGCGTGGCCACTGCCACCATGCTGCCGTGAAACATGCCAAATCCCTAACGGAAAAGAAGCCGCCATAGTACTTGTCGGGCCCTCTCACTGACAAGCCGCGAACCCGATCGCGGCGCGTTTCGCACCCGGGCGCGAACTGTTACTCTTTCAGCAGGACAACCCACCCCAACCGGAGCAATATGAATACTCATCTGGTGGTATCGATTCTCGGCGAAGACCGCCCCGGTATCGTCGAATCGATCGCCGACGTCGTACGCGAGGCAGGCTGCAATCTGGAAGACAGCCGCATGAGCGTGCTCGGCGGTGCTTTTGCCATGATTTTGCTCGCCCGCGGCAACTGGAACACCACGACCAAGCTGGAAAAAGCGCTCGACCGACTGGCCCAGACCCTGGAGCTGGTCATCACCACCCAACGCACCCAGCGCCGCGAGCCACATGGCGACTTCGTGCCTTACGGGGTCGACGTGGTTGCCCTCGACCAACCAGGCATCGTCCACGAGCTGTCCAACTTCTTCGCCTCGCGCGGGGTCAACATCCAAAACATGACCACCGCCACCTATGCCGCACCCCATACCGGCTCGCCCATGTTCTCACTGCACATGACCGTGGAGATTCCCGGACATGCGCATCTGGCCACACTGCGCGACGAGTTCCTCGACCTATGCGACGACCTCAACCTCGACGGCATCATGGAGCCAGTCAAACATTGAGCGGCCGCGGCTTCCCGACATCCCGCACGCCCGCCAGCGCAACGGCATACACCATCGATTAAGGAGATCTCCATGCCCACGATCGGCCAGGCCGCCCCGGACTTCACCCGTCCGTCCACCGGCGGTGACACGACCCTATCCGAACTGCGCGGACAGCATGTCGTGCTCTACTTCTACCCCAAGGACAGCACGCCCGGCTGCACGACGGAAGGTTCCGACTTCCGCGACGCCTACGCCGACTTTCAGGCGGCCGGCGCGGTCGTGCTCGGCGTCTCGCGCGACAGCCTCGCTTCCCACGAGCGTTTCAAGCAAAAACTCGGTTTTCCCTTCGAACTGATCTCGGACGAAGACGAAGCGCTCTGCAAGCTTTACGATGTAATCAAGATGAAGAACATGTACGGACGCCAGGTCATGGGCATCGAACGCAGCACTTTTCTCATCGACAAGGACGGCGTGCTGCGCAACGAATGGCGCAAAGTCAAGGTCGCCGGGCATTGCGCGGCCGTGCTCGAAGCGGTACGCGCGCTCTGATCCGGCCTCGGCTCAGCAGCGCGCAACGCGCGCTACCGGCCCGCCCCGAGGCTTAGACGGGCAGCGAAGACAGATATTGCGGCACACATCACCCGCCCCAGGCGACAGGACTTGTGCATGAGCAAAGCCGATTCAGTGAAACGCCTCTTCGTCCTCGACACTAACGTGCTCATGCACGACCCCACCGCGCTATTCCGCTTTCAGGAGCATGACATCTACCTCCCCATGGTCGTGCTCGAGGAACTCGATCGTTCCAAGAAAGGCGTTTCCGAAGTGGCGCGCAACGTGCGCCAAGTCAGTCGTTTTCTCGACGAGATCATGGCCAGGGAGAGCGGGAGCGGCGGCGACATTCTCGCCGGCCTGCCGATCGCCCCACCGCAAACCGATACCTCAGCACCGTTCGGCTGCAGCGGGCGCCTGTTCTTCCAAACCAAGGCATTGCCGCAGGCATTGCCAGAGTCCCTGCCGGGTTCATCGGCCGACAACACCATCCTCGCAACCGCCCTCGCGCTGCAGAACGACGACCGGTCGACCCCCGTCACACTGGTCTCCAAGGACATCAACCTACGGCTCAAGGCAAGCATCGTCGGCGTGCACGCCGAGGACTACCATAACGACCAGGTGCTGGACGACGTCAACCTGCTCTACAGCGGCCAGGAAGAACTGCCCGCGGACTTCTGGGAGATGCACAGCAAGGATATGGAGTCCTGGCAGGAAAACGGCCGCACCTTCTACCGCATACACGGCCCGATGGCTGTCAAGTGGCACCCGAACCAATGCCTCACGCTGCCCGGCGAAAGAGGGTTCTCAGCACTGGCACGCGAAGTCTGTGACGACCACGCGTTGATCGAAACGGCGATGGACCACACCAGCGCGCGACACAGCGTGTGGGGCATCCATGCCCGCAATCCCGAGCAGAATTTCGCCCTCAACCTGCTGCTCGACCCGGAGGTCGACTTCGTCACCCTGGTCGGCCCCGCCGGCACCGGCAAGACCCTGCTGACGCTGGCCGCCGCACTGATGCAGACCCTCGACGAGAACCGCTACAAGGAAATCATCATGACCCGCGTCACCGTGCCGGTGGGCGAGGACATCGGCTTCCTGCCCGGCACCGAAGAGGAGAAGATGACCCCCTGGATGGGCGCGCTGATGGACAACCTGGAGGTACTCACGCGCACCGACATCGGCGGCGAATGGGGCCGCGAGGCGACCAACGACCTGCTGCGCAACCGCATCAAGATCCGCTCGCTGAACTTCATGCGCGGGCGCACTTTCCTGAACCGCTTCCTCATCCTCGACGAAGCCCAGAACCTGACCTCCAAGCAGATGAAGACGCTGATCACCCGCGCCGGCCCCGGCACCAAGATCGTCTGCCTCGGCAACGTCGCGCAGATCGACACGCCCTACCTCACCGAGACCACCTCGGGCCTGACCTACGTGGTCGACCGGTTCAAGGATTGGGCGCACAGCGGACACATCATCCTGCGCCGCGGCGAACGCTCGCGCCTGGCCGACTTCGCCTCGGACACGCTGTAACAACCGTTCGATACAGAACTCGATCGCTCATGACATCCGCCATCGAGAGCCTGCCACTACAAACCGAGCGTTTGCGCCTGCGCCTATGCGGCGCAGCGGACGCGCAAGCGCTGTTCGCCATACACTCTGCCCCGGAGATCATGCGCTACTGGAATTCGCCGGCCTGGACCTCCATCGAGCAGGCTAACGAGACGATCAAGCACGACGCCGATGCCTTTCGCCGCGGCGAATCCCTGAGCCTGGGGCTCGAAACGCTCGACGATGCGCAGCTGATCGGACGTTGCATGCTGTTCAAGATTTCCACAACCCACCGCCGTGCCGAACTCGGCTACGCTCTCGTCGCATCGGCATGGGGCAAGGGCTATATGGGCGAAGCTCTGCGTAAACTTGTCGGCTACGGCTTCACGCACCTCGACCTTCACCGCATCGAGGCCGAAATCGATCCCCGCAACACCGCTTCCAAAAAGGCACTGGAACGCCTCGGCTTCCAGCACGAAGGCCTGTTGCGTGAACGCTGGCTCGTCAACGGCGAAACATCGGACGGCGCCGTCTACGGCCTGCTGCGCCCGGACTGGTACGGCCTGCAGACCGCCCCTCCCCCGGAATCCCCTCGCGCTTGACAGCGACGCGCCACTTCCGCGGCAGCAGCCGCTTATGGTGTCAGCTCAAGAGGCGTAGTCGCACGTTTCAGAGCATGTGCAACGGCCTGCACCAGCGTAGCCAGAGGAATCGCGAAAAACACGCCCCACACGCCCCACAAGCCGCCGAACAGCAGTACGGCCGCCATGATGGCGACCGGATGCAAACTCACCATTTCCGAAAACAGCAACGGCACCAGCAGATTGCCGTCGAGAAACTGGATGATGGTGTATGCGCTGACCACGTAGACGAAATCACTGGTGAATCCCCATTGGATATAAGCCACGAACACCACCGGGACCGTCACCACCGCGGCACCAACATAGGGGATCACCACCGACAACCCCACCAGCACTGCCAGCAACAGAGCGTAGTGCAAACCGAAAGCGGTAAAACTCACGTAACCCGCCGCCCATACCACGAGAATCTCCAGAATCTTGCCGCGCACATATCCGACGAACTTGATGTTCACCTCCGTCCAGACCTCGGTCGCCAACGCGCGCTGCCGCGGCAGCAGACCTGACGCCCAGCCCAGCAGGACCCGCTTGTCCTTGAGGAAGAAAAACACCAGCAGAGGAACCAGGATCAGATAGATGATCAACGAAATCAGGCCGATTACGGACGCCAGAGAAAGGCTCAGCACACGTTGCCCGAACGTGGCGAGGGCGTGCCGCAATTCGCCCATCAGACCGTCGATCTGCGCCTGAGAAATGAAGTGCGGATAGCGGGCGGGTAAGGCGCGCAGCGTATCCTGCCCCTGTGCCAGCATTTTCGGCAGCTCGCGCATGAACTCGGTCACCTGGCTCATCAGCAACGGCACCATGCCACCCAGGAACAAGGCCACGCCAGCGACGAACGCCAGGAACACGATCCATACGGCCAGCAAACGCGGCATACCCAGACGACACAACCAGCCGACCGCCCCCTCGAGCACGAAGGCCACCACCAGCGCCGCGATCAACGGCGCCAACAAGTGCCCGAGCAGCAGCACGATGCCGGCGCCGACCAACAGCACCAACACCAGGCTGACGATCTGCGGATTGGAAAAGTAGCGCTGGAACCAGGCGCGAAGCAGTTCGATCATGGGAAAGGGTTCGCTCCCAATCCGACGGTAACCGCCGGAACAAAAGCCGCGCACGCTGGCGGAATCAGAAACATGTTAGCAGCACACCCCGCTCTGCGGTCGAAAGGAAACGCTGAGCGTCCGTCACCCTTCGTCTTTCGCTTCCGACTCGCCTTCTTCGAATTCGACCACGAGCTTGCGATAGTGGCCCTCGAACACGACCTCCAACTCGTCGATCACCTCTCTTGCCTCACGCCCCTGCATGACGTGTTGCGCGACCAGGGAAGAGGTCTGGTTCAGCATCTTCGCCTTGTCCAACATCGGATAGGTGGCGGAAAGACGCCGAATGGCCTTGACCACGGATTCCTCCTCAGGACGCGGCTGCGGCACGGGCTTGGGCAGCTCGCGCGGAGCCTGGGGACCGCGCGAGGCGAGAAACTCGGCGAACTCCAGCAGCATTACCTGCTGCTCCTCGGGAAGCTGCTGATACAGGCGGACCAGCCGCTTTTGCGGATCCTTGGCCCGTTTGGGCTGAACCGGAAGCATCATTCCACCTTGAGCGAGAAAACCGGCGTCTTGCGCCGTTCGCGCATCAGCCCCAACTCGCTGACCAGCGCGACCACGACCTTGTCCGTGACCTCCTGCATCTCGCCCCAGTTCATGCGCGCCTCGCCCAGCAGATCACCAATGTCGGGCGGAGGATTGTGGCCGTCTTCCATGATAATGTCCTCGAGCATGCCCGGTTTCATCTCTGGCCGGAACAGCATTCCATAGGTATTCCGATCGGAGCGGATAGCCAGCCAGCGTCCCTCATCGTCGACCAGAATCGGCTCGACGCCTTCGGGCAGACTCACCGAACCGTGGTACAGCACGAACAACTGACGTCCGTCTAGCGCCTCGGCCAGCGCATCACCTTCGCCCGCCGGCGTCTTGCGCGCGTTCACGAAGCCCGCGGTGTATTCCGGCTCCGCTCTGGCCTGTCCGCCGACGGCCTCGGCAACCAGCAGACCGCCCAGGCCGATGCCTGTCACCGGGCGCTGCGCCTTCTGGAACAGCTGGATCACACGCAACACGTCGTCGTGATAAGGCAAGCACTCCTCGTCGCCTGGCGCGCAAGCGCCGCCGAGCACAAACAAGCCATCGAACTGACCGACGCTGGCGGGAAGCCCCTGCTCCAGGAACGGGCGGTAATAGTCGAAGCCGATGTCACGACGTTCAAGCTGCTTTTCGATCAGTCCCAGAAACTCCGAATAGGTGTTCTGGACGACCATATAGTTTTGCATCTCGTGTCTCCTTGGATGGCAGTCCGGCAGATGCGGGGGATCGTCGTCAGGAAGCAACGCACCGCGGTGCATACGCCCACGGCTCATGGAGCGTCAGATGCAGCCTCTTCGGCACGCAGACTGCAGTATCCGCGGGCAAACTCCAGCAGCTCCTCCATCGCACGGAGGCGGAACTTCTGGCGCTGGCGCACGAAGGAAAACGGCCGTGTGAGCGGCGGACTCAACGGCACCGCCGCCAACATACCCAGTTCCAGCTCCTTACCCAGCGTGGCCAAGGATAGGATACTCACCCCCATTCCGGCTTCAACCGCACCCTTGATGGACTCTGAACTACCCAGTTCGAGACACTCGTTCAGGTCCGTGCGATCGATTCCCTGGGCATTCAGGTATTCGGTTACGACTTCACGCGTTCCCGAACCTTCTTCGCGGCAGATGAAGGGGTAACCCACCAGCTCCGTGGCAGACACCGCCTCACGCTGCGCCAGCGGATGATCCGCCGGCACCACCAGCACCAGCTCGTCTTCCTGACAGACTTCGACCAGCAGGTTTTTGTTCGCCACCGGCGCCTCGACCACGCCCAGGTCGATCACGTTGTTCTCGACCATGGACACGATGCCTTCGGTGTTCGACACCTTCAGACGCAGATTCACGTCGGGATGCTTGGCCTTGAACGTGCCCAGCAGGGAGGGCAGCATGTACTCGGCGATGGTGGTGCTTGCGCCGACGGTCAGCGCGCCGCTGACGTCGCCGGTCAGTTCCTTGACGGCGTTCTCCATCTCGGCGTACAGCTCGAAGATGCGCTCGCTGAACTGGTACGCCACCTGTCCGGCCTCGGTCAGGCTCACGCGATTGTGCGTGCGGTCGAACAGCCGTGTATTGAAGTGATCCTCCAGTTGCCGGATCTGGAAGGTCACGGCCGGCTGGGTCATATGCAGGGCATCGGCTGCCTTGGTGAAACTGAGCAGCTTGGCCACGGTGTAGAAAACTTGCAGTCTTCGATCTGCCACGGAGTAAGGCTCCGAGTACGCCCGTAGGCGGATAGTAAGTATAAGGCCTCGGGGCGCCACCGGAGAACCGGCGACGTTCGGGGCAAACGGGCATACTAACAGCCCACCCATTGCCAGAAAACCACACAATATGCCCGTACCACGGGCCGTCAAAGAGAACCCGATGAAAAAGGCCTGGAAACAACTCGACCTCGGCGGCGAGGGACTGCAAACGCTCAACGCAGAATATACCCGGCACATGCGGCGCGTGCCGCCGGCCTATGCGGCCATGCTGCTGTTTCCCCTCGGCGCGCATCGCTGGTACCTGCGCGAGCCCTATGGGGCGCTGGGCTACCTCGCGTTGACGCTTGCCGCGATCGCCGGCGCATTCACGCTGGGCCTGGCTGGGTTTGCCGTACCCACCATCGCCGAACTGCTGTTCGCCGCCTTCGATCTGTTCTGGATCGAACGCCGCGTGCTGATGCTGAACAAGAGCCTGCGCATGCGCCAGTTCCTACGCCCCGGCACCACGCCTCCGGAGAACTATCGCGGGCGCTACCCGGATGACGGACTGGACGAATACATGCGGCTCAAGGAACGCGAACGCGCCGGGCACCAGCCTGCGGCCGACGAGAAACAAAACACCGAAACATCGCGTGCCCGCGCGCCATCGTTCAACGAGCAGGAAGCCCTGTTGCGCGAGCTTACTCGCAGCGACAAAGGGCGCAAACCATGCGGCAAGGACTCTGGATCGGCTGAATAAGCTGCTCAACAAACAGCGGCCACGGCGCGGAGGGGAGCACCCGCCGCGCCGTGGCCGGTTTCAACTGACGGCCGGATGCCGCCGCGCCTCGCGACGCTGCCACAGGTAGTACATCAACGGAATCACCACCAGGGTCAGCAGGGCCCCCGCTTCGAGCACCGACTCTTCCAGCGGATAACCCCGGCGCCGGTAATCGAGGATGAAGTCGATCAGCAGCAGCGAGTTACGCACCACGATGCCAGCCAGCGCGATGAAGCCGATCATCGAGGTAGCGTTGAACGGCATGTGGAACAGCCAGTGGCCGGGGAAAATGCCCACCAGCGTCAACGGAATCGCCCCCATAACGATCAGCGGCAGCATGAACGACTGGTAGTACGCCACCAGCAACAGGTAGATGAACACCAACGCCACGATGAACGCCGCCCCAAGATCACGGAACACGTCCAGCGTCAGGCGCATGTCGCCGCCCCAGAGCACCTGATTGTTGGTCACGTCGTTGGGCTGTGCATTGACGAAACCCAGGTTCGCTGTGGTCAGGTGCACGCCGTTGGGCAGGGTGGCGTTGTCGAGCATCTTGTTCAGCGTCAGCGTCGCGTAGACCGGACTGGCGTTGAGCATGTCGCCCGTGACATAGACCACCGGATGCTGGTCGCGCGTCATGATCGGTTTGGCCACGCTGGAAGGTTCGATCCGCACGATGCCCGCCAGGGACACCTGCTTGCCCTGCTTGTTGGTGATCGTCAGGTCCTGGATCTGCTGGATCCAGGCACGGTCCGCGCGCTTTAGCCTGAGCACGATATTGACCGGCTCCGGCGCATACTGCTCGCGCAAGGTGCCGATATCGGCACCGGCCACGTAGTCGTGTACCAGCTTGGCCACCTGCGCGGGCGCCACGCCGGCCAGCATCGCCTTGCGCTGGTCGACCCGGATCAGATACTCGGGCGCGGTCGCCGTAACCGAGTCGTCGATGTTGATCATGCCGTAGATCTTGTGGAAATCGGCCTTGATCAAGCCGGCACTCTGGCGCAGTTTCTGGTAGTCGGGCCCATACAGCTCGGCCAGCACCTGCGAGCGCACCGGTGGCCCCGGCGGGGTCAGGTAGAGCTTGATCCGCGCGTGCGGGAAGGACTCACGCACCGGCTTCAGTGCATTCCACACGCCGGTCGCGACCACGCTGGTATGTGGACGCTGGTGGCGGCTGACGATATTCACCACGATCTGCGCGAGATTCGAACCCCGGCGCATCGCATCGCCGCGCACCATGCCGGCAAAACTCAAGGGACCGGTCCGTCCCAGATAGGTTTCGTAGTTCGTCACGTAGCGGTCGCGCGCCAGCGTCCTGCCGACCGCCAACGCCACGCGGTTGGTTTCGTCCAGCGCGGTGCCGGCCGGCGTGTCGATCTCGAGCATGAAGGTATTGACGTTGCCGTCCGGCAGCATCTGCAGATTCACACCGAGCGGACTGATCGGGCCGTTCATGCCGGATGGCCGGATGAACTGCCATGCCGGCATCAGCATGGACAACATCAGCAGAACGATCACCGTCAGGAAGAATACGCCGCGCTTGCGCGGCCCCTCCAGCAAGGGACGCACCACGGCCACGTAGCTGCGGTGCAACCAGTCCTTGGCCTGCGGCTCGTCGTCCAGCGTCGGTACGGCAGCCAGCGACTTGAGCGCCTTGCCCTTGAGCCAGCGGTACGCAGTCCACGGCACGACGATGTAGGCCAGCACCAG